>JACDAH010000180.1 GCA_013695505.1 Chloroflexota bacterium
AGGTACCAGTCCGTCGACTTGGTGAACGGGTAGACGACGAGGTACCGCGACCGCTCACCCGCGAAGAGCGACTGCTCCTGGTCGGTCGGCTTCCGGACGTACTGCGACGGCCCGATCCGGCCGATGAGCGAGTGACGCACGGTCAGCCAGCGGCCGAGCCCGGCCCGAAGGAGCGAGGCTGCCGCACTCTCAAGGGCATCGACCGACGGCGCCATCCGCCAGAACACGAGATCGACGCCTGGCTCGAGACCGATCGACGAATAGCTGATGCTCCGGACCCCGTCGAGCCCGGCCGAGGCATCGGCCTCACCGAACCGGCATCCGTCGTCGTGGCGCTCCTCGTCGGTTCGGCGCCGCCAGGCCGGATCGAGCCCGAGGGCGAGCGCTTGGACATAGACCTGCTCGTCGGTGCTCATCGCTCGTCTCGCAGCCACATTGCGATGTCTGCCGCGGCGTACGTGATGACGATCCCGGCGCCGGCTCGGACGATGGCAGTCACGGCCTCGGTCATCGCCCGGCGCCCATTGAGCCACCCGCGCTCGGCGGCGGCGGCGAGCATCGCGTACTCGCCGGACACCTGGTAGGCGGCGATCGGCACGTCGAACCGCGCCCGGGCCGCTGCGATCAGGTCGAGCCCCGGCAGGGCAGGTTTCACGAGCAGAATGTCGGCGCCCTCGGCGACGTCGAGCGTCATCTCCCGGACGGCCTCGCGCCCGTTGGCCGGGTCCATCTGGTAGCCACGCCGGTCGCCGAAGGCGGGTGCGCTGTCGGCCGCCTCGCGGAACGGACCGTAGAACGCCGAGGCGTGCTTCGACGCGTAGGCCATGATCGGCGTCCCCTCGAAGTCGGCCGCATCCAGAGCCGTCCGGATCGCCCCGACCTGGCCGTCGATCATTGCGCTCGGCGCGACGATGTCAGCGCCCGATCGAGCCTGGCTCACGGCGACCTCGGCGAGCCGAACGAGGGCCGCGTCGTTGTCGACGCTCCCATCCGCGGCGAGAGGGCCGCAGTGGCCGTGATCGGTGTACTCGCAGAGGCAGGTGTCGGCGATGGTGACGAGCGGCAGCTCGAGCGCTCGAATCCGGCGGAAGGCATCCTGGACCATTCCGGCATCGTCCGACGCCCCGGACCCGAGCGCGTCCTTCGTCTCCGGCAGCCCGAACAGGATGACGCCGCCCACGCCCAGCTCGGCAAGCCGGGCGGCTTCGTCGGCGGCGAGGTCGGCCGAGAGGCGGGCCTGCCCCGGCATCGAAGCAATTGGCTCGCGGACCCCGACCCCCGGTCGGACGAACAGTGGCGCAACCAGCATGGCTGGATGGAGGCGCGTCTCTCTCACCAGCGCCCGGAGGCTGGGCGTCCGTCGCAGGCGACGAAGTCGCGTTGGCAGCGACGCACCGGTCGTCGGGATGGCAGACGGAGGGCGTTCGAGGTCGAGCATCATGGGATCTCCTGGGTCTGGGGCACGAGCGCCCGGCCGGCAGCCGCGACCAGCGCGGCCGAATCAGGGCTTGGCGCGACGGCAAGGACTCGGAAGCCCGCGGTTCGTGCCTCCGCGGCCGTCTCGGGACCGATGCAGATCGACGGAATCGAAGTGACGTCGATCGACGCGGCCCGCCCGAGCGCCACAAGTCCTCGGACCGTCGAGCCGCTGGTGAACACCGCGGCCGCGATCGGTCCGGCGCCGATTGCCTCGCAAAGCAGCACTCGCGAGCTCTCCGGCGCCTCACGGGTCCGATATGCGACGACATCATCGACGTCGGCTCCCCGCGCCCGAAGCGCGAGCGCGAGCTCCCCGTCGGCGAGATCGCCGCGGACGACCAGGACCCGCTCCCCCACCGCGACCGGTAGCTCGACAGCCAGCGTGATGCCGTTGCTCTGAGTCGGCTGGAACTGAACCTCGATGCCCTCGTGCTCGAGGACGCTGCGCGTCGCGGGTCCAACGACGGCCCACGACGGCGCTCCGAGCTCGGTCAGAATGCGCTCGGCGGCTTTGAGGATCGCGCCGGCGCCGTTCGCGCTCGTGATGACGACCCAGGCGTAGGTATGGAGCAGTCCCGCGGCAGCATCGAGCTGGCCACACGGAGGGTCGATCTGGACCGCGATCGCCGGCACGGCGATGGGCTCGAAACTCGCCTCGCGAAGGGCCGCCATGAGCTCATCTGACTGACCAATGGCTCGCGTCACGATCAGCCGCGGGCGGGTTGCCTGGCCGGCGCTGGATGCAATCGCCGTCGCCGCATGGCGAAGTTGCGACTCTAGGTCCAGCGCCAGCCGGTGACCCACAGCCGCCCCGTCTGCCGCCGAACCCCGGCGACGGCCGACGTGCGTTGCGGAGCCATCCGGGCGGGCATAGCCGCCGAGCAGGATCAGCTCTCCGCCCTCGAGCTCGGCGAGTGCACCGATCGGCGCCCGGCAGCCGCCACCGGAGGCCGCCAGGAAGGCCCGTTCCGCCTCGACGGCCGCGCGCGTCGGTCCGTGGTCGACTGCCGCCACCAGCGCGAGCATGCGCGGGTCGTCGCGTCGGATCTGGATGGCAATGGCGCCCTGGCCCGGTGCCGGCGGCACGACCTCGGGCCGGATGCGCTCCGCGATCCGGCCGCCGAGCCCGAGTCGGTCGAGTCCCGCACAGGCGAGGACGAGCGCGTCGGTTTCGCCGCGATCAAGGCGACCGAGGCGAGTGTCGACGTTGCCGTGGAGCGGATGGACGTCGAGGTCCGGACGACGAGCCAGGAGGAAGCCGGTCCGCCGCGGGCTATCGGTTCCCACTCGTGAGCCGAACGGTAGGTCGTCAATCCGCCGCTCCTCCGCGCCGGCCCGCACCACGAGGGCATCGCGAGGATCTGCCCGGGGCAAGTAGGCACCGATCATCAGCCCGGGATCCTCGTCGGTTGGCACGTCCTTGGCGCTGTGGACGGCGACATCGACCTGTCCGTCCAGCAACGCCCGCTCGATCGCGCCGACGAACGCTCCCTCGCCCCACGCGCTGTCGGGGGCCCGGCGGTCTCCCTCTGTCTCGATGATGACGATCCGGCCCGAATGGCCCGCTCGCGCGAGCGCCTCGACGACCAGGCTCGCCTGGGCGAGGGCCAATGCGCTGCCACGCGACCCGATCGCGATGTCCTCCACGTTTGCAGCCCGAACCAGCTCGCGTGCCGTTCGCTCGTGGCGGCCGTCTGCCTGGCGCGCCACAACCTCGTCGCCAGCTGGCGTCACGCCTCTTGATCCTTGCCCGCCGAGGGCTCAGGCGACACCTGTTGCCGCCGCCTCCGCCCCGAGGGCGGGGTCGAGACCGTGGTATGACCGGTCATTGTCGCCAGGAGGAGGCGATCCATCGCTCGCTCGGCGGACTCGAGGAGGTCCGTGGTCTCGGCGGTGTCGAAGCCCCGGCGCCGGGCGGCCACCGCGAGCTCCTGGTGAAAGGGCATGCGGAAGCGGAGGAACCCTTCGACGGTCTGGCTGAGCGACAGCCCGAGCGACGCGGCCGCGCGCCCGTACTCGCCGGCATTGACCGCCGCCTCCTTGAGATGGCGACTCGCCGACTCGAGCTCGGGGGCATCAAGATGCTGCAGGAGCCCGGCGGCCAGGAGCTG
>JACDAH010000184.1 GCA_013695505.1 Chloroflexota bacterium
TTGGCTCGGCCATGATCGGGACGTGGACTGCCTTCGGAGCCTGATGGCGATGCCGGGCGGCCCCGCTCGCGACAGGCCTGAACCAGCGCCTGCCGGCCGGGCGTCGGCCGCCGACCATCCCGCGCGCCCATCCCGCGCGCGCTCCTCGACGGTACCCTTCCGGACGAGCCGGCCAACTCCCCGAGGACTCGATGCCCGACGACGCACGCGCCCGCTTCTACCTGACGACCGCCATCGCCTACGCCAACAGCCAGCCCGGCGTCCACACCCTGTACGAGGTGATCGGCGCCGACGCCATCGCCCGCTGGCATCGGATGGTCGGCGACGACACGCGCTTTCTCACCGGAACCGACGAGCACTCGGTGAACATCGCGACGCGGGCCGCCGAAGAAGGTGTCGAGCCGAAGGCCTACGTCGACGACAAGGTCGCCCTGTTCAAAGCCGCCGAGAACGCCCTCGGCATCCGGCCCGACCGCTTCATCCGCACCACCGATCCCGACCACGCCATCGCTGCGCAGGAGCTCGTCCGGCGAGCGCATGCCAACGGTGATATCTACGTCGGCACATACGAAGGCTGGTACTGCCCGAACGAGGGCTTCCGCAACGCGACCGACGTCCAGGAGACGGCTCTCGGCACGATCTGCCCGAACCATCCCGACGTCCCGCTCCAATGGCTGACTGAGCGCAACTGGTTCTTCCGCCTGTCGGCGTACCAGGAGCGACTCGAGCGCCATTTCCTCGACAACCCGACCTTCGTCCAACCCGACTACCGGCGCAACGAGATGCTCGGCTTCATCCGCCAGGGGCTCGAGGACTTCTCGATCAGCCGGGCCGGCTCGGGCTGGGGAATCCCGTTCCCGATCGCCGAGAACGGCGAGACCGCCCAGCGCGAGGATGGCTCGTGGGATCCGGAGGCGGGCACGATCTATGTCTGGTACGACGCCTTGATCAACTACATTACCGGCGTCGGGTTCCCGGACGACCCCGACACATTCGCCCGCTACTGGCCGGCCGACCTTCATGTCATCGGCAAGGACATCCTCCGCTTCCACACGATCTTCTGGCCGGCAATGCTCTGGAGCGCGGGTCTTGAGGCACCGCGCAAGGTCTGGGCACACGGCTGGCTCCTGGCCGCCGACGGCGAGCGGATGAGCAAGAGCCGCGGCAACTTCCTCGACCCGGCCGATTTCGTCGCGGCGTTCGGGAGCGACGGCGCCCGCTACGTCGCGCTCCGCGAGGTTCCGTTCGACAAGGACGCCGAGGTCAGCTGGGACGGCTTCGTCCGGCGCTACAACGCCGATCTCGCCAACGACTTCGGGAATCTCGTGAATCGAACCGTCTCGATGGCCAATCGCTATCTCGGCGGCGAGCGGCCGGATCCCAGCCCGGCGGCCGAGGCGGACTCCACGTGGAGCTGGACGAGCCGCGTTCCGATGCTCGCCGCGGCGATCGACGGCTGCCTCCTCCACGAGGCCCTCGGCACGATCTGGGCGGTCGTCGGCGAGGCGAACCGGTTCGTCGACGCCGAGAAGCCGTGGGAGCTCAACAAGGCGGCGAAAACCGGCGACGAGGCCGCCACCGCGCGCCGCCGGACCGTGCTCGGCGACCTCATCGAGGCGTGTCGCCTGATCGCACTCGCGGCGGCCCCGTTCCTGCCGGCGACCGCGCCGCGCGTCCTCACCCAGCTCGGCTACGCCTATCCGTACGGCGAGGACGGCAACGGCGGTCCGCCCCTGCTCGACGAGCTCCGTTGGGGCGCGCACGCCGGCGAGAACGGAACGTTGACCGCGGCGGAGCCGCTCTTTCCACGCCTCGATTCGGAGTCCGCGCCAGACTGAGCGGAGATGCGGCCGCGCCGCCCGGGTCAGCCCTCGGCGGCGTTGAACATCGGGATCACGACGAGCTGGTGTGACGGTGCGATCGTATTCGGGTCGATCCAGACTCGGCCGGGCGGCCGCGATGCCGCGTTCACCTTCTGCCCGCGTCGCCGGCGGGAGCTGGGTGCCCGTTCGCGGCTGGCGCCGCCGCGAAGGGCCAGCCTCGTCTCGGCCGCGGACACGGGACGCCCGAACAGGTATCCCTGGGCAAGCTCGCAGCCGAGATCGATCAACGCCCCCCGCTGATCCTCGGTCTCGACGCCCTCGGCGGTCACCTGCATCCCAAGATCCTGGCCCAGGGCGAGGATGTTCCGGACGATGGCTGCGGCCTGGTTGTCGCCGGGCAGGTCGGTGACGAACGAGCGGTCGATCTTGAGGGCGTGGACCGGGAAGCTCCGCAGCCGCGACAGCGACGAGTAGCCGGTCCCGAAGTCGTCGATGGCGATCCGGATTCCGAGCGCCGCCAGCCCGTGGAGCTTGTCCCTGGCCGATACCGAGCCGTCCATCAGAGTGCTCTCGGTGATCTCGAGCGTGAGCCGGCACGGGTCGAGCCCCGCGGTGTGGACCGCCCGCTCGATGTCCGTGACGAGCCCGGGATGGTCGAACTGCCGGCCGGACAGGTTGACGCTCAGGCGCAGGGGCGGTGTCGAGCCCGCGATCCCGTGCCAGCTCGTCAGGTCACCGACTGCCTGCTCCAGGACGAACTGGCCCATCGGGACGATCAGCTGGAGCTCCTCGGCGAGTGGAATGAACTGGCCGGGAAGGACGAGGCCGTCCTCGGGATGGCGCCAGCGGAGCAGCGCCTCGAAGCCGACCCAGGAGGCGTCGGCCAACCGGACGATCGGCTGGTAGTGGGTGACGAACTCGCCCTGCTCGAGCGCTTGGCGCAGATCGCCCTCCATCCGCATCCGCTGGCGGGCCTTCGCCTCCATGCTTGGATCGAACAGTTGCGACTGCGCCTTGCCCATGGTTTTCGCGCGGTACATCGCGAGGTCGGCCCGCCGGAGGAACCGTTCCGGTGTGTCGCCGGGCAGGCTCAGGGCGATGCCGACACTCGCCGTGAGGACGAGGTCGCGTCCGCCGACGACCAGCGGGAGGCGGAGCTCCTCCGTCACGCGGCGAGCGGCGGCCTCGGCATCCGCTTCCTCTGCGACGTCGTCGACGAGCACGGTGAACTCATCACCCCCGAGCCTCGCCGCGGAGTCGCTCCCGCGCAGCGCCGATTCGATCCGGCGGGCGACGGCGATGAGCGCCCGGTCGCCCTCCTCATGACCGAGCGCGTCGTTGATGTGTTTGAAGTTGTCGAGGTCGATGAAGAGCAGGCCCGCCCGACGTTCGTGACGCTCGGCGCGCTGGAGCGCGAGCTCGAGCCGATCCTCGAACAGCGCCCGGTTGGCGAGGCCGGTGAGTGAATCGCGAAATGCCATCCGGGTCAGCTCGGCTTCGAGGCGCCGCCGGTCGGTCACATCGCGGAGCGTCGCCACGATGCCGTCGACCCCGGGCTCGCCGAGGAGGTTGCGGACGATCGTCTCGCACCGCCGGAACGCCCCGTCGGCGAACAGGATACCGAGCTCGGAGCGGACATCAGTCCCGGGCGCGGCTCGGGCACCACCCAGGAGCTCCTCGGCAGCCCTGCCCTCCTCGGGGTCGACGAAGGCGATCAGGGTCTGGCCTTGGATGTCCGCGTCGGCGTGGCCCCACAGGCCCTCGGCGGACGGGCTCTGGTAGCGCACCCTGCCCGCCTCATCGAGGATGAGGATGATGTCGGCGGCATTCTGGACGAGCGACCGAAACCGGTGCTCGTTGTGGCGCGCCTGGTCGATCTCTCGCCCATGCCCCTCCCGGATCCGGCGATCGTAGGTGCGGAGCGCGATCCGGAGCACGAGCAGGACGAGGAACCCGCCGAGGAAGATGACCGGCGTGATCTGGATCGCCCCCTGGACGGTCATGGCCAGAGCTGCCATGTCGTCCTCGACCGCCAGGACCCTCGCGGTTGCCGCGTCCGTCAAGTCCGTCTCGATCTGGGCGAGGTCGCGTTCTGTTCGGACGTCGATGATCCTGACCGCCTCCGTGTCGCCCCGGTCGACCGCCGCCATCATCTCGGCCGTCGCCGCGACGTAGTCAGCGTGAAGGACCGTCAGCCTCGACCCGAGCTGCTGGTCTGCGGCGGCACTCGATGACAGGATCCCGGCCAGCGCCCGACCGAAAACGGCGGCTTCGGCCGTGAGCTCGGCTCGCGTGGCCGCGCTCGGCTCGAGTCGGTACTCGCGCTCAAGGCCCTCTTCTTCGAGGACGGCTCGGCGCGCCTCCTGGTAGGCGCTGCTGATGGTCTGTGCCTGCTTGACCTGGCTCGTCATGCCACTGGCCATGAAGGCCACCCAGACCGAGTATGCGGTCAGGCAGGTCAGGACCAGAGCCAGACCCGACCACGCCCAGCGGCCGGCCCGCGGCAGCCCGGTGGGCGGCTCGCTGATGCCGAATGTCGAATCGGCTGGCGCGGCGCGGTCTTCGGAACGGGTCGGTTCCACGCAGAGCCCCTCGTGAGCCTGGCCGTCAGCCCGCGGTCCTGGTCGAGAGTTTCATCCAGGTCGAGAGGCGTGGCGTTGCGCTCGCGATCTGGAGCAGGATCGGCAGCCCGATGGCCGTGGCCAGGCCGTTCCAGAAGACCGTCGGAAGGTATTCGCTGGTCAGAACGTCCGAACCCGTCATGCCGTTGACGAGCACGTCCCCGAAGACGACGAGGAAACCTGCGGCGATCGAGACGATGCCGACCACGGTCGCGATCTCGGCGCGGTTCTCGGTCCAGAATCGCGACGACCGCAGCCGGAGCACGAACAGTCCCGCGATCAGCCCGACCAGGCCGTTGGCAACGTGCCACACCGGCGCAGTCGTGGCGCCGTAGCCAGTCAGCTCGTCGGCCACGGCATTTCCCAGGAACCCGGTCGCGAAGCCGCTCATCGGCCCGAGCAGGATCCCGACCAACGGCAGGATGGCAAAGCCCGGGCGGAGAAAGACGCCCTCGGTGCCCGGCACCTGGGCGACGAACGAGTAGAAGGCCGCAGCGGCATAGAGGGCCACTCCGACCAGCGTCAGCAGGACCGTGACCCAGCCCCGGCGCGATTCGGTGATGTCCATCGTGATGCTCCCAATCAGTGATTGCCCACTCGCCCAGAGCATCCGTGCCCGCCGGCCACGACGCCATGACCCAGGAGGGGCAGATCGCGTACTACGTTCGCCGTAGCGTCGGACCTGGGGCGATCGGACGCGGCCGCAGCGCCCGTGCCCGACTCGAGACGTTCGCGGCGGCTGCCGTTCAATCCAGGGACAGTTCCAGATCGGCGACAATCCGAGGCATGCGCCTCGTTGACAGCCATTGCCACCTCCAGGCGGACCGCTTCGACGACGACGTCGATGCCGTGGTCGCGGCCGCTCGCGAGGCCGGCGTGGAGCGGATCCTCGTGCCGGGCTGGAACGGCTGGTCGTCGAACGCGGCGCTTGCCCTCGCCGATCGGATCCCCGGTCTCGACGCCGCGGTCGGTGTCCACCCCCACGACGCTGCGAAAGTCAGCGACGAGGAGTGGACCGCGATCACGGCCGCGGCCACGGACCCGCGCGTCGTCGCCATCGGCGAGACCGGCCTCGACTATGACCGGGTCTTCTCGCCGATCCTCGCCCAGCTGGTGAACCTGCGCCGGAACCTCGAGCTGGCCGCCGCGATGGGCAAGCCCGCCATCCTCCATTGCCGCTCGCGAACGGGCGAGCGAGATGCCCAGGACGCCCTGCTCGCGGAGCTCCGGGCGTTCGGCCCCGACGTCCCGCCGGTCGTCGTCCACTCGTTCAGCGGCCCGGTCGACTACGCCGAGTCGATGCTCGAGCTCGGCGCCGCGATCAGCATCTCCGGCCTCGCGTTCCGCAAGGGCGAGGAGGCGACGGCGGATGTCGTCCGGTTCGTCCCGGCCGACCGGCTCCTCATCGAGACCGATTCTCCGTTCCTCTCGCCGCCCGGCGCCCCGCGCAGCCGGAACGCCCCCGAGTGGGTCGGCGTGACGGCGGTCTGGGTGGCGGAGCTGCGGAACACCGATCGGGAGTCGGCCGGCGATGCGCTCGTGGCCGCCTACGACCGAGTCTTCTCGTCGCACCGCGCGGCCGCCGGCCGTGCCGGCCCGGGCTGACGCTCCCAAGTCGACTGCCTCTCGCACCCCGGCCGACGCTTCGCCGTGGCGAGCAGAGACCGACCGAACTCGCGATCCGGGGTTGACGCGGGCGGACGTCAGCCGCTATGATTAGCACTCACCTACCGAGAGTGCTAGCGAGACCCGCAACCGATCCCGCGCCGCCCATACGGGCCCGGGACGTCGGTCCCACGGGACTTCGCAGGGGCACACCAGCGACGGGGGGTTTTCGGCCCCCGACCCATCAGGTTCGACGCCGGCACCAGATGCCGCGTCAGAGGAGGAATGCACGTTGGCCACCGCCACCGCTTCCGCGACGAAGCTTCGCCCGCTCGGCGACCGAGTCGTGATCCAGCCGACCGCTCGTGAGGAAATGACCAAGAGCGGCATCGTCCTTCCCGATACTGCCAAGGAGAAGCCCCAGAAGGGCACGATCCTGGCCGTCGGGCCGGGCCGAACGCTCGACGACGGCAAGCGCGAGACGATCGACGTCAAGAAGGGCGACTCCGTCCTGTACGCGAAATACGCCGGGACCGAGTTCAAG
>JACDAH010000185.1 GCA_013695505.1 Chloroflexota bacterium
GCGCCAGGACGAGCCCGTCAGACGCGCCGACTGCCGCGGCCGAGGCGGTCCGATGACCGTCGTCGGGGAGCAGCTCCAGCCGACCCTGTTCGAGCGGTCGCGACCGGGCCGTGGCGGCGACAAGATCCCGCATCCGCCCAAGGACGCCCTCGACCGGATCCCTGCGTCCGCCCGGCGAGCGACGCCGCCCGCGCTGCCCGAGCTGAACGAGCCTGAGGTCGTCCGCCACTACGTCAACCTCTCGCAGCTCAACTACGCAATCGACACCGGGTTCTACCCGCTCGGCTCATGCACGATGAAGTTCAACCCGAAGCTCAACGAATGGGCAGCCCGCCTGCCGGGCTTCGCGAACCTCCATCCCCTCGCCCCGGACGCGGTCGCCCAGGGAACTCTTCAGATGCTCTGGGAGCTCGAGGGGATCCTCGCCGAGATCAGCGGGATGACCGCGGTGACGCTCCAGCCCGCTGCCGGGGCCCAGGGCGAGCTCACCGGGATCCTGATGATCCGGGCGTACCACCGCAGCCGCGGTGACACCGAGCGCGACGAGGTCCTCGTCCCCGACAGCTCCCACGGCACGAACCCTGCGACCGCGTCGATGGCAGGCTTCAGGACGATCACCATCCCGTCGGCCGCCGACGGCGGCGTCGACCTCGAGAAATTCGAGGCGGCGCTCGGCCCGCGAACGGCGGCGGTGATGATCACGAACCCCTCGACGCTGGGCCTGTTCGAGGCGCGGATCGGCGATCTGCTCGAGCTCGTCCACGAGGCGGGCGCCCTGGCCTACATGGACGGCGCCAACCTCAACGCGATCCTCGGCCGGTTCAAGCCGGGCGAGGCCGGCTTCGACGTCATGCACTTCAACGTCCACAAGACGTTCTCGACGCCCCACGGCGGTGGCGGTCCGGGCGCGGGTCCGGTCGGGGTGGGGGAGCGACTGGTGCCATTCCTGCCGGCGCCGCGGGTCCTTCGCGCCGACGATGGGTCCTTCCGTCTCGAGGTCGCCGGGGAGCGGCCGACGTCGATCGGCCGGCTGCGGAGCTTCGTCGGCAACACCGGCGTGCTCGTTCGCGCCTATGCGTACCTCCGGGCCCACGGCGGGACTGGGCTGAGCCAGGTCAGCGACGACGCGGTCCTCGCGGCCAACTACCTCCGCAAGCGTGTCGCCGAGGCGTACGAGATCCCGTACGATCGAGCCTGCAAGCACGAGTTCGTCGCATCCGCCGCCGCGATCAAGAAGCGGACCGGCGTCCGGACCCTCGACATCGCCAAGCGCCTGATCGACTACGGCTACCACCCGCCGACGATCTACTTCCCGCTGACGGTCGAGGAGGGGATGCTGATCGAGCCGACCGAGACCGAGTCGGTCGAGACGCTCGATGCCTTCGCCGATGCCCTGATCGCGATCGCCCGGGAGTGCGATGCCGACCCGGACCTGGTCAAGGGCGCGCCGCATGACGCGCCGGTCGGCCGGCTCGACGAGGCGACGGCCGCTCGCCAGCCGAACCTCCGCTGGCGGCCGATGGCCGGCGCCGAGATGCCCTGTCCCGACTGAGGGTCCCGGTGCCGCGCCACGCGCCGATCCGCCACTTGACTCACGGGGCGCGCGTGCCGTGGCGGCGCGGTGGACTCTTCCCAGCGGGCGGCTTGATCTGAGTTTGGGTGCTGACTCAGGCCGTGGAAGGACCGTCCGCGGCGCAAACGACCCGATCAGGCTCGCTGATCAGGATTGGGCCGAACGAAGGTGACCGACCGTCGAATCGTGCGTGGCAGGCCTGGAAACGGACCACCCCCACGCTCCGTCGAGCTCGAATCGATCAGCGCGCGGACGCGGCGCGCCCGGGAGCACCCTGTTCTCAGCTGGCGAGGGAGCCCCACTGCACAGGATTGTCACGAAAACCGCCATGAACCTTTCGACGAATGGCCCGGTATCTTGTAGCAACAGAGGCCCAGTGGGCCAGTTCGCCTGCACGGAGATCAGACGACGAACGACGCTGCGGGAGGCGCCACGTCGAGGACCAGTCAGGCCATGGATGCGGAGCTCTTGCGACGTGTCCAGGCCGACGACCTGGACGCCTTCGAAGAGTTCTTCGCTCGCTATCGCTCATCGATCTACCGGACCGCCTACGGGCTGACCGGCGATCGGCAGGCCGCCGAGGAGGTCCTCCAGGACACCTTCGCCCGAGCCTTCCAGCGACGGCACACGCTCCACGCCGACATGTCGCCGCTGCCCTGGCTCCATCGGGTTTCCTTGAATCTGTGCTACTCGCGCCTGTCGCGGCGGCGCCTGCCGACGAACCCGATCGACGATGCCACCGAGGCGAGCCGGGCCGATGACGGACCGCTCCCGGCCGACCAGGCCGAGCAGGCCGAGCTGCGGCGGATCGTCCGCGACGGCATCGCCGCGCTCCCCGACAAGCATCGCAGCGTCGTCGTCCTCTACTACCTCCAGCGGCTCTCGCTCCTGGAGACGGCCGAGGTCCTCGGGATCCAGCTCGGGACGGTGAAGTCACGGCTCCACTACGCCCTTCGCAGCCTGCGCACCCACCTCGAGGGCGACCGCCGCTTCGGAGGCGCCTACCTCGCCCCGACGG
>JACDAH010000210.1 GCA_013695505.1 Chloroflexota bacterium
GGCGTGAGAGAGGACGAGCTCGTCGCGCGCCCGGGTCATCGCCACGTAGAACAGGCGGCGCTCCTCACGAAGCTGGATCTCGTCGTCGGTGGCGGCGGGCTGGTCGCCGAGGACCGCCGGCAGGGCCAGCCCGTCGCGTCGGCCGGGGATCGGGAACCGACCGGCCGCAAGGCCCGGGAGGTACACGATCGGGAACTCGAGGCCCTTCGCCTTGTGAACCGTCAGGACCGCGACGGCATCCGCGTCCGGATCGAGATCCGCCGTGGCCGGGTCGTCTCCGGCGTCGATCAACGTCTGGAGATGGCGCGCCACGAACGTCGCCCGGTCGTCGACGAGGACCGCGGACTGCGACCGGACGATCTCGAAGAAGCGGCCGATGTTGCGAAGCTGCTCCTCCGCCCCGACTGTCGCCTCGCCGGCCAGCCGACCGAGCGTGCCAGTCCGCCGAAGGAACGCGTAGAGGACCTCGCCGGCGGGTCGCTCGTGGGCCAGCAGGCTCAGCTCGCGGAGGTCGGTAACGATCCGCGTCACGGCCGCCCGCGTCACGGGTGAGATGCGCAGGATGCCGGGCTGCCGATCGAGCTCCTCGAGGACCTCCCAGAGGGTCCGGTTGCGCCGCCGCGCGCTCGTCATGATCGCGGTCAGGTCCTCGCCGCCGAGGTGGTACGGCTCGCCCGTCGCCACGCCGTAGAGATCGACCGACGATCCAAGATCGGCGATGCCCCGCAGGAACGCCAGCAAGCGGCGCACTTCCGGCCTCGCGTAAAGGCCCGAGGTACCGGAGAAGCGCCACGGCACGGCGGCCGCGTCGAGGCTGCGCAGGACTGGATCGGCGTGGCCGTTGGCTCGGACGAGGATCGCGATGTCGCGAGGCGCCGTGCCGCCTGCGATCCGGGCGGCGATCTCGGTCGCGATCCGGTCCGCCTCGTCGTGACCGGACGGATGCGTCTCGAGACGCACGGTCCGCCCGGCGGGATCGATCCCGCGCTCGGCCACGAGGCGCTTGCTGATCCCCGCTTGGACCTCGAGCCGATCCGGGTCGTTGAACTTGATGAGCCGGTGGGCGGCTTCGAGGATCGCCGGCCGCGACCGGTAATTGCGCCGGAGGACGACAGTCCGGGCGGTCGGGTAGCGGTCCCGGAAGCCGAGGATGTTGCTGATCGCCGCGCCGCGGAACCGGTAGATCGACTGGTCGTCGTCGCCGACGACGGTCAGGTTGCGGTAGCCTTCCGCGACGATCGAGACCAGCTCGGACTGGGCGCGGTTCGTGTCCTGGAACTCGTCGACGAGCACGTACCTGAACCGCGCCTGGATCTCCGCGCGGGCCGCCGCCGACGTCCGGACGAGACGGAGCGCGAGCGCGACCTGGTCGCCGAAGTCCACACACCCGTTGGCCTCGAGGAGCTCCTGGTAGCGGGCGTAGGCCCGGGCCAGCTCGCCCTGCCGCGATGCCTCCTCGGCGAGGACGGCGTCGTCGGGCGCGGCGGCGGCGGCCACCGCCAGGCCGTCGGCATACGCGGCATATGCTTCGGGCGAGACATCCTCATCCTTGCACCGGCTGAAGAGGGTGGCGAGCGAGCCGAGAAAGCGCGCCGGATCGCCGAGCGGCCGGTAGCGCTGGAGATCGAACGCGAACAGGTGCTCGCCGAGGAAGATCACCGTCTCCGCCCGGCTCAGGACCCGGATATCGGACGGCAGGCCGAGCTCGAGCGCGTACTCCCGGATCAGGCGGTCGCCGAAGGCGTGGAACGTGCCGATCGTCGTGTCGGTGTAGCCGTACGGCACGAGCTGGTCGACCCGGACTTGCATCTCCGCCGCGGCCTTCTCGGTGAACGTCAGCGCGAGGATCTCCGACGGGCGCGCCCGGCGCGTCGCGATCAGCCAGGCGATCCGGCGGGTGATCACCTGGGTCTTGCCTGTCCCTGCGCCGGCCACGACGAGGAGCGGGCCGTCGCCGTGGGTCACGGCCCGGAGCTGCTCCGGGTTCAGGCCGCCGAGCAGCGCGTCGAGGCCCGCCGGCGGATCGCCGGATGGCGTTGCGGGCCCATCGGCGAGGAACCCGTCCCAGACGGGGATCTGCTCGAGGGGCGTCGGGTCACGCCGGGTCCGGTGGCGATTCATCGTGGCATCGGGAGCGGTCGGTTCAGGGGCCATGACGCGATCATCGGCCGACCCCGTGCCACCTAGCCTGTCAGGCCGGTCGGGCGATCCGGTCGCCGGCCTGGCGGTCGGACCGATCGTCCGTCGTCCTCGCGGGCGCCGGCCCTGCGAGGGCCAGCCGGAGCGCCTCGATTTCCTCGTCGGACAGCGCCCCGTCGGATCGGCCGTCGGTGACGGCCTTGGCATAAACCCGCGTGCCGGTCCGGGTGTGGAGGCTGCTGACGATGACCCCGGTGCCGGCCGTGTCGGTCAGGGCGACCGCGAAGCTCTGGTTCCCGCCGGTGTCCTCGAACGGATTGAACCGAACGAGACCGACCCGCTGGATCGCCCGCCGACCCGCGGCCTCGAGGACCGCCGAGCGAGCCGACAGCTCGGCGAGCTCGCGCGCGACCGCGTACACCTTGTCGACGTGAGCATCGAGGACGCCGTCGAGGCTCTTGCCCTCCGCGCCTCGAGTCAGGCCGTCCAGGCGCCGCCGCAGGCGACCGATCCGGCCTGCCTGGACGACCGCCAGGAGGAGCAGGAGAAGGATCGCCGCGGAGAGGACGACGACGGCCGCGCCGACGTACGGGGCAACGATGGCGTTGAGGTCGATCGCTGGGGTCCTCCGCTGCACGCGTCCCGCACGGCGGGCCGTCGGGCGGGCCGAGTCTAGCAGGTGGTTCTGCACGCTCGATCACCACGACGGAACGACCGACGGGCTCGCTGTGCCGCGGTCCCGATGCTATCCTCCGGCCCGACCCACACACCGTTCGGAGTTCCCACACCCCGATGGCAAAGCGCTCCCGAGTCGCGGCCAAGCCCGGCCAGCGGCGACCCCTCCAGCGCCCCACCGCGCGGCCCGACGC
>JACDAH010000226.1 GCA_013695505.1 Chloroflexota bacterium
GCGTCGGGATCCTCGGAGCGCGACGCGGGCTTCGCCAGGTAGAGCGACTGGTCGGCCGCCGCGACGAGCTCGTCCTTGGTCTGGCCGTCGTCCGGGTAGCACGCGACGCCGGCCGAGATCGCGACCCGCGGCCCGGTAGGTGTCGGCAGGTTCGCCACACCGCGCCGGACTCGCTCGACGACCTCGAACGCGTCGATCCGGCTCGCTCCGGGCAGGATCACCGCGAACTCGTCGCCGCCGTACCGATAGAGCGCGTCCCCGGCCCGGGTGGCGCCACGCATCGCGTCGCCGACGCCGGCCAGCAGGGCGTCGCCGGCCGGGTGGCCGCAGGTGTCGTTGAACCCCTTGAACGAGTCGAGATCGAGCATCAGCAAGGCGAACGGAGCGCCCTCAGACGCCGCGACCGCGTGACCGAGCTCGCGCTGGAACGAGCCGTGGTTGCGCAGGCCAGTCAGGGCGTCGTGCTCGGCTCGAACGGTGATCGCACCGTGGACCTCGGCATTCTCGAGAGCCAGCGAGGCCTGGCCGGCGAACAGCTGGACGAGCTCGAATTCGTTCTGGCTGAAGTGCGCCTCCTCGCCGCCCACCCGGGAGACGTTGAGCGTGCCGACGACGGCCCCCGCGACGCGAACCGGGACGACGATCATCGCCTCGGCCTCGGGCGGTGTGCCCGGGACCTGAATGGAGCGCGGGTCGGCAAGCGCGTCGTTGACGAGGAGCCCTTCACCGTGGGCGACGACCCAGCCGGAAAGCCCGCCCGCGATCGGCCCCGCGTAGTCGAGGATCACCTCGGCGAACCGATCGCGGGCCACGACCGCGCGGCGAACTCCGGCCTCGAAGTCGCAGCGGTAGATCGTCATCGAGTCGTACGGCACGATCGCCCTGAGCGAGTCCGCGATCATCTCGAGGATGCCCTTCGGATCGCGCGTCGAGATCAGCCGCTCATTGATCTCGAGCAGGCGGCGCTGGCTCGCGAGCTGGTGCTCGAGCTCGCGATGCTGGCGGTCGAGCTGGTCGAGCTGGTTGGCGTGGACGATCGCCTGGGCCGCGTAGCTCGCGAAGATCGTGAGGGTCGTCTCGTCCTGTTCGCCGAACCGGTCGCGCCCGATGGCGGATACCGCGATGACGCCGTGGACGTGGTCCTCGTAGCTGATCGGCACGACGAGCATCGACTCGGGCGCGATCGAGATGAAGCGGTGAACGGAGCGCGGGTCGGCGGCGGCATCGCCGGTGACGACGGTCTCGTTCTGTTCGGCCACCCAGCCGGTCAGGCCCTGTCCGATCGCGACCTGGAGGACCGAAGGGTCGGGCTGTCGCGAGCCGCCGAACTGGCCGCGGAATGCGATCGGGACACACATGCCGGCTTCATGGTCGATTCGATAGACGCGGATGGAGTCGACCTCGATCAGGCGCTCGGTGCCCTCGATGATCAGGTCGCCGATCTCGGCCAGGCCGCGCGTCCGATTCAATCGGACCGCCAGCTCCTGGACGGCCTCGAGACGAGCCGCCAGCCCGCGGACCGAGTCGTTGAGGCGGGCATTCCCGACGGCCGTCGCCACCTGGTCGGCAATCCCGCGGGCGAGAGCTGTCTCCTCGTCGGACCAGGCGTGGACGGCGTCCTGATACAGGACGAGCAGGCCGAGCGGCTCGTCGCGAAAGATCATCGGAGCGAAGCAGACGCTCCGGATCCCGTTCCGGCGATAGAGGTCGCGGACGTCATCGGTCGGCGTGTCGAGGAGGGTGTCGGCGAGGGTCACGACCTCGCGGGTCTGGATCGCCTGGACACCCGCGGCGGGCGCGTTCGCTCCGAGCGACGACACCCAGCCGAGGATCTCGTCGGTCAGGCCATGCTGGGCGGCGAGGCTGAACGGGTTGCTCCGGTTGGCGTGGTAGAGCCAGAGGCCCATCCGGGCGAGCGAGAAGAGATCCATGGCATCGGCGATGACGTCCTCGAACAGGGCGTCGAGATCGAGCTGGCCGCTGATCTCGGCGGCGAGACGGCGGAGCGCCTCGGCGCCCGCCTTCGGGTCGCGCAGCACCCGCATCCGGTTGCCATCCTGGCCCCGGCGGGCGAGCCACAGGTCGAGGTCGGATCGCATGACGAGCGGCTCGTCGGCAGGCCCGGCGATCGACGGCAGGCGGCCGCTCAGGCACCACGCTCGCGCGGTGGCACGGGTGATGCCCGCAGCCGCGGCGACCTCACGGAGGTCGAGGAGCGCGTCAGGTTCCGGTGGCTCGAACGCGACGGCCATCTGTGGCGGCAGTGACCTCGTGCAGGGCTGGGGGGGGGACCGCGCGATCGCCGGTCGATCGCCGGGATGGGCGACCAATCCAACCGTACGGGCCGACGTTGGGCCGAGCGATAGCCCAGAGGTACCAACTCGTGCGGGGATTGCCTCGATCCGGGGCTACCTCACACTGACGCCGACGACCTTGTCCCAGCCCTTCGTGATGACATCGGTGGCCTTCGCGAGCTGGGCCTCCGTCGGGAAGATGGCGCCGCTCGTGTCGGGCAGCCCGGCCAGGACGTCTGCGGCGACGATGTTGCGCGCCGTCATGTCATCGAGCCGGATCGGGTTGCAATGGCCCTCGAGGTAGGTCGCCTGGCCTTCGTCGGAGGTCAGGAATTCCAGCCAGAGCCTGGCCGCATTCGGATGCGGCGCAACCGCGCTGATCGCGACGGCGAACGCGCCGGCGAGCCGGCCCGAGGTCGGAACCGTCACGTCGATGAGCGGATCGCCGCCGGTGGCATCGCGATGGACGAGCGCGGTGTCGGTCCAGCGGACCGTGATCGGCGTCGTGCCGGCATCGATCGATTCGGTGCCGGCGATGTCCGTCAGCAGCGTGCCGGCGTCATCGAGCTTCTTGAAGAACGCGAGGCCGGGGGCGGCGTCGTCAACCGATCCGCCGTTGCCGAGCGCCGCCGCATAGACGGTCGCGATCGCCTGGGGGCTGATTTGCGGATCGCCGGCCAGCGCGACCTGCCGCCGATGCGCCGGCAGCAGCAGATCCGGCCAGTCGGTGGGATGGTCGGGGACCTTGCTCGTGTTCGTCTCGAAGGCCAGGACCGCGTAGTGGCTGCCGTACCACGCGCCATCGGGGTCCCTTGCGGCAGCCGGAATGCTCGCCACGGTCGAGAGCTGGTAGGGCTCGATGAGCTTCTGGGCCTTGGCGCGCACGGCGAAGGCCTGGCTCACATCGATGACGTCCGGGGCCTGCGCGCCACCACTGTCGCCGCTGGCCGTGATCGCGGTGAGCTGGTCGCCGAAGCCTGCCTCGGGACTGAGCTCGCTGACGTCGATGGCGTACTTGCGTTTGAACGTCTCGATCTGCTCGCCGTAGTTGCACCAGTCGTGCCGGAGGCCGATCGTCGTCAGGCTGCCTTCCAGCTTCGCCGCAGCGATCAGGGCTGTCAGATCCGCCTCGGTCGCGGGCACCGGCCCGGACCCAGTGAGCTCCTCGCTGGCGCCGCGCGG
>JACDAH010000241.1 GCA_013695505.1 Chloroflexota bacterium
CTCTATGACGGGACTTTCGACGTCGCCGAGGCGATCGGGTTCGCGGCTCGCCAGTCGCCCGGCCCGATCGTCAGCGAGTAATGTCCACCGGCTTGCCCCGCCACGTTCCGGTCACCGTGCCCGTCGCTCCCACGAGAAGGTAGTCGAGCTCGCCCTCGGGCAGCGTGACCGACCACGAGACTGCGTTCGACGCAAAGACATAGCGCCCGAGACCCGTCAGGGGCACGCCCGCCACGGTGGCGCAGTCGGCGAAGCGGATGTTGTCCTGGAAGGTCGCCGGGGTGACCACCACGAAGCCGCCATAGCGGCAGCCGATCCGCAGCTCGTCGGCACCGTCCCAGACGAGGAGGCCCGGGTCGGCGAAGAGCTCGCTTTCGGCTGCGTTCATCGCGTCGAGCGCATCACGGTAGCCGGCCTCCGTCCGCGCCGTGAGGGGGACGTACGGATCCGCGACGGAGCCGTCGCACGTGATCGAGCGGGCCGCCGGCCGGCGGCCCTGGAGCAGGAACTCGATCACCGGCCGATCCACGCAGCCCGTGTGACGCCCAAAGGTCACGTGGGGCCCGCCGCCGGTCTCGATCAAGTAGCCGTCGGTCAGCCGAGCGGCGATCGCGCGCGCGGGACCGATGGGCGTGATCGGGTCGTCGGTCGCCCCGAGCACGAAGACCGGAAACGGAGTCGCGGTAAGGGGCGCCGGTCGCGTGGCGACCGCTGGCTGATAGGGCCAGAACAGGCATGGATACTGGCTCGTGAAAACCTCGTCGGTGCGGAGGTCTCCCACGCCGAGCGCCGTCCGGGCCGCTTCGACGGCGCCGACGTCGCCCGGGTCGGCGGTGGGCGAGACCCGGTAGTCAGCACACGTGATCGCGTGGTAGGCAAACGATGCCTCGCTGCCCGCGCCGTCGGACCTGAGGACGTCGACCAGCCGCGCGAATGGCACGGAGTCGCCGGACTCGTAGGCCGCGACCGCCCGCTGGATCAGCATCCGGCCCGACGGGTCGTAGAGCAGTGCATCGACCGCGGCCTCGATCCCGACGGCATCGATGGTGTGATCGCGCACGACGCCGTCCGCATCGGCGAACGAGGCGGTCACGCCGTCGGCGAATCGGCGCAGTGCCCGGTCGTAGGCGGCCGCCGGATCGGCGACTTCTCTGTCGCAGTCGGTGTCGCGCGTGCACGCGGCGAGCGTGTCGGTCAGGACCGTGTCGAAGCCGTGGGCGGCGTCGGACCAGAAGTCGATCGCCGAGCGGGTCAGGTCGACCGGTCCGTCGAGGATCAGCGCCGTCAGCCGGTCCGGGTGGCGGGCGGCGTACGCCTGGGCGAGCTCGGTGCCATAGCTCTCGCCGTACAGCGCGAACTTCTCGATCCCGAGCCGGTCCCGGATCGACTCGAGGTCCTCGGCCGCCTGGCGCGTGGCGTACCGGGCGAGGGTCGCGGGGTCGACCTGCGCCTCGGCGATGCACGCGGTCGCGAACCGCTGGGCAGCGGGCGCATCCGGGCCGGCCCGCTCGTACGCGGTGCCAGCCGACGGGCAGTCGCGGCCTTCGGACGCGCCGACGCCCCGCTGATCGAAGAACAGGATGTCGGTTTTGCGGACGAGGTCCTCGTCGAGCGAGTGGATCATCGTGAGGGCCGAGGCGAGGCCGCTTCCGCCCGGTCCGCCGACCGCGATGGCGAGCGTTCCGACCGGGACCCCGACCGCGTGGTGGACGGCGTAGACGACCCAGATCGTGGCCGTCGAGCCGCCGTCGTGATCGACCGGAACGAGCATTCCGTCGCACGTCAGCGTCGCCTCGGGGCAGGGCACGAACCACGGATCCGGGCGGCCGGACGCAACGAGGATGCCGGCACCGAACACGAGCATCGGCGGGATCAGGCGAACGATTGCCCGACCTGGCGCATCGACGAGCGGGATGAACACACCGAGCGCCCGGGCCCCGGCCGCCTCGCGCCAGAGCAGCCCGTCGAGCGCCACCCCGACGAGGACCGACGCGACGAGCCACAGGGCGCCATCGAGCCCGCTGACGACGCGCAGGAGCCGCGAGGTCGCGGCGTCGTGAGCGGCGCCCAGCCAGATCGCGGCGACGAGCCCGACGATCGTCGCGAGTGCGACCGCCCCGATCGCCAGCCAGGTCACGGGCCGGCCGTCACGCACCCGGAGGT
>JACDAH010000258.1 GCA_013695505.1 Chloroflexota bacterium
GACCTGACCTTGATCCGCCTTGCGCGGCGAGCCGTTGGTCTCATCCGGATCGCGCTCCTCGTCGTTCTCGTCGTCTTCACTCTCTTCACCCACCTCGCCCCGCTCTCTGGTCGGGAGCTGTTCATCATCGGCGGCGGCTCGATGGAGCCTTCGATCCCGCTCGGCTCGCTGGTCGTCGTCAGCCGCATCGATCCGATGATGATCGCGGCCGGAGACGTCGTCACGATCCGCGCCGACAACGGCGTCGTCATCACTCACCGCGTCCTCCGCGTCGTCGACCGGCCGGAAGGCCGGTTCGTCGAGCTGAAGGGCGACGCCAACCAGTCCTCGGACGCGAGTCTCGTGCCCGCCCGGGCGATCGTCGGAGCGGCCGACCATTTCGTCCCCTTCGCCGGGTTTGCCCAGGAATACCTGGCAACCCTGCCCGGGCTGCTGTCCGTGGTCGGTTTCCTCGGGGCGCTGTCCGTCATCTGCATGCTGCTCGAAATGGTCGAGCGTTCTGTCCGTCCGAACCGATCGCCGGCCGTCGAACTGACCGGCACGTGATTCATGAACGCCCCTTGGGAGTGGTCGCGACCATCGGCGTGGTCATCGTCGGCCTCGGGGTGGCCTACCACTTCATCACCGCTCAGCCGCGGCAGTCGCTCGGCGATCACCCGGTTGCCATGGGAACCGCGGCGATCGAAATCACGACCGGAACCACCTCGGCGATCCTGTCGGCCGCCAACATGGCTCCCGGAGACGTGGTCAACGCCGCGTTCACGATCACGAATTCCGGCAGCGAAGCGATGGCTTACGGCATGAGGCCGGGCGTCGTCTCCGCCGGCGGCGAGGCCCTCGCGACGGCGCTGATCCTGACCGTCCGGACAGTCGGCTCCTCTTGCGCCGATTTCGACGGCACGGTCCTTTTCGAAGGCCCACTCGGTACCGCTGCCTTCGGCAATGACGGCGACAGTCGGCCACTCGCGGGCGCGACCGCTGACATCCTGTGCTTCCGCGCCGGGCTTCCGGTCGATGCCAGCGATGTGCTCCAGGGTGCAGGCATGAGCATCACCCTGATGTTCGACGGAGCCGCGCCGGCGGCCGTCCGATGACGATCTGGCCGGAAGGCCATGTTGCAAGCCGGATCGTGGTCCCCGCCAGCCGTGGCATGCGGCTCCTCGCGATCGTGGCGGCCGGCGCCGCCCTTGTTTCGATCGCGTTGGCTCCGATCGCCGTGAGCCTCGCACTCTTCACGGCCCATGCCGATCCCCAGGCCGTATTCGGAACGAAGGCGCTGTTCCCAGGTGAGCGCGTGACGCCGGCCTTCGTGGTCGGTGACGCCTCCTCGGGCAGTCAGGTCGACCGCTCCTCCTCGTTCGCCGCCGCCGCCGACGGCCTCACCACAACGACGTCGGCCTGGTCGACGGCGTACGCAGCCGGCCGCTATCTCGAGTTCGACCTCAACAGCTCGCTGGCTGCGGGCGTGGCCGTCACGACGGCGACCTTCGACTTCAGGTTCGCCAGTAGCGGTGCCGGCCAGGCCTGCTACTACTTCGAGGTTCGGCGAATCTCCACCGGCGCGGTCATCGGGACATACGGCAGCTCGGGCGCACCCGTCGGCTGCGTCACCGGGACGTCGCAGGCGTCCTTCTCGACGTCGATCGCATCCTCCCTGACGACGACTTCGGTCGCCAACGATCTTCGTGTCCGTGCGTTCGGCAAGGAGACCGGCAGCGGAGCGATGGTCATCGACCGCGCGACCGTCGGCGGCTCGACGCCCTACCAGTCGTTCACGCTCTACCCGGTGATGTTCCGCGACGCCGCGGACACGACGCCGGAGCTCATTCCGTGGGGGCTCGACGTCCCGTGACCCGACGCCGATCCCCCGTGATGCGGATCCGATCGCGGCGACGGACCGGGTTCCGAGCCGGCTTCCTCGCCGCGCTCTATCTGTTCAGTGCGCTCATGCCCGCCTACACCGCAGCGGCCGATCCGACCCCGACGCCACCGGACGCGGCCGCCTCATCGGTCGCTGCGAGCCCGTCGCCGGAGCCGATCGCCGAGCCGTCGCCACTCGAGACCCCCTCGTCGACGCCCACTCCCGCCCCGTCGCCAGGCCCCTCGCCGTCACCCACTCCCGCTCCGTCGCCAGGCGCCCAGTCATCGCCCGGGGCGAGCGATCCAACCCAACCGGCGCCCCCTCCCGATGGCAACCCCGCCCAGGCGTCCGCAGCGCCGGGCGCTTCCCAGCCTCCCTATGGTGGACCGGCCCCTGCTCCGGTCGCTTCCCCGGCCGTCCGCTACATCGTCACATTCAGTCGAAACGCCACGGCTCAGCAACGCGCCGTCGCCTTGGCGGCCGGTGACTCCACGACCGTCGCGACCGTCCCGGCGCTTGGTCTCGCGGTCGTCGATCTGCCAGCGGGCCGTGCCGCTGCGAGGGCGGTTGCGTTGCGAGCGAGCGCGGGAGTCGCGCGCGTGGAGCTCGATCGCGGCCGCGGCGTCCAGGCTGTTTCCACTGACCCCCGCTACGCCGAGCAGTGGTCATTGCCAAAGATCGGCTGGGCCTCGGTCAGCGTTCCGGTCAGCGGCAAGGCGATCGTGGCGATCCTCGACACCGGGGTCGACGCCGCTCATCCAGACCTCGCGGGCCGACTCGTTCCGGGTGCGTCCTTCGTCGGCGGCGACACGCTGACCGATCCGAACGGCCACGGAACCTGGATGGCCGGAATCGTCGCCGCGGCGACCCGCAACGGCGAGGGCATCGCGGGCATCGGCTCGGCCGGAGTCCAGGTCATGCCCGTCCGCGTTCTCGGCGCCGATGGAACCGGTTGGGACAGCGACATCATCAGCGGCATTCTCTACGCCGCGGACAACGGGGCCGACGTCATCCTTCTTGCCTTCTCGGCGCCGGGCTACTCGGGCGCGCTCCAGTCTGCGATCGACTACGCGTGGGACAAGGGCGCGGTCATCGTCGCGGCAACGGGCAACGACGGCGTCTCGACGCCGACCTACCCGGCAGGCGACCGGGGCGTGATCGGCGTCTCGAACACCGATCGCCAGGACCGACTCGCGGCCACCAGCAACTTCGGCTCGACGACCTTCCTGGGTGCTCCCGGGACGGACATCCTGACGACCGGTCCGGGCGCAACGTACCGCGAGATCACCGGAACGTCCGCCTCGGCAGCCGAAGTGGCGGCATCGGCAGCGGTCCTGCGGGCGATCGATCCCGACGCGACCAACGGCACGATCGTCGGACGGCTGGCACGCTCCGCGGCACCCGTCGGCAGCCGCACCGAGACAGGCAACGGCCGGCTCGATCTCGGCAAGGCCGCAGTCGACGCAGGAACGGCAGAGGTGCATCCCGCGGGCGTCGCGGGACGGGCCATCGGCGGTCCGTTCGTGGGCCCGTATCTCGCGGCCGCAAGCGCGCCGGTGGTCACGACGACGGTGGCCAACCTGGCCTACACCGAGAACGCCAC
>JACDAH010000295.1 GCA_013695505.1 Chloroflexota bacterium
GGCCGGTCCCGCGCTCGGCGGCAACCTCATCGTCCAGTCATCGCTCGTGACGAGCGCCTACACGGTCAAGAGCGCTTCCGCCTCGGCCAGCTGCGCGTCCGGCCACGTGATGCTCAGTGGCGGTGGAGTGGTCACCACGACCGACACGCTCGACAAGGTCCGGCTCGTTGCCTCGTATCCAAGTGCGGCCGGGACCTGGACCGTGACTGGATCGGCACTCGTCGCGAGGACCAAGACCTGGTCGATTCGCGCCTACGTGGTCTGCTCCGCGTAAGCATTCCCGATCGGGATCGACCGGTCATCAGGCGCCCCGTCGGCTTCGGTCGGCGGGGCGTCGCCATGCGCGGGGCTCCTCGTCGGCCGCCGGTGACCGCCTCGTGGCTCGCGCTGGACGATCCCGATCTGCCGCTTCATCCTTCGGCCATGGCTTCGTACACCCTCAACGAGCGCGCCGTCGCGCACGCCCGTCGCCTGATCAAGGCCCGCCAGTACGTCCTCGACAGCAACTGGGGCGATGTCCAGCCGGGCGCCGACGACGAGAACGCATATCTCGACACGCATGCATGGGACGAGTTCGCCGAGTGGCACCTCGGCCTGACCGATGGAGCCAACGATGAGACGAAGGCGCGCTACCCATTCGTGTCCGGCGACTTCCGGCGGATCCACCGCTCGGCGATCATCGCCTGCCAGTTCAGGGCGGCCGAATGGCGCCACAAGACGATCGAGCTGGCCGCCCACGACCTACTTCAGCTGATCGACGAGACGAGCGCCTGACGCCGGCGTCGTTCCGCCGCGACACCGTTCGCGCCAGCCCTGCGGTTCGCTAGGTCGCCCTGGTGAAGTCCATCTCCCAGTTGGTTTCCCAGGTCTGCCCGCCGTCGGGCGAGAAGGCCTGCTCCCAGCGTGGCGAGTCCGTGTCGGTCCGCGTCCAGCGGAAGCGCACGAGGATCGGGCGACCGTTGAAGGTCTCCTCCGCGAGGAATGTCCCGACGCCGCCCTCGAATCGGCCGACGACCGGCGTGTCGATCACGCCCGGGTTGCGGCCGTCGAGCCACCAGATCGACCACATCCCCGCGTTGGGGTTGTAGCTCCGAAGCGACGCGGCGCGGTATCGGTCGCCGGGCAGGTCGAGGACGTTGTCGTCGACGTTGCCGGCGCCATTTAGGATCGGCCGCAGCTCGCTGGTCCCCTCGAACTCCTGCCATTCGTCGCTACCGGCGAGGCGGGTAACGAGGCGGCGATGGTGGACCGTCCAGCGGCCGTAGAGGAACTCCCAGTCGGCGATCCCAGCGAGGGTCGGGGCGGGCATGCTTGGACCTCCAGGTCGAGACGGCGAGTCATGGCTCGGTCCCCATTCCGGAGCAACCGGCATGGAGAGGCACAGAACCGTCGGCCGAATGCTCGTCAGGGCGTCGGTTGGCAGGGAGTGGCTGGCGCGGAGCCGCCGGGGATGTTCAGGCCGTCGCCCGGCCGAGCTCCCCGACGCGCCCCTCGAGGAAGGTGCGCTCGGGCCCGTTGGCCGTGAGCTCGAGAGCCCGGCGATAGGCCGCCGCCGCCTCGGCTCGCCGCCCCAGACGGCGGAGCAGGTCCGCCCGCGTCGAGTGGAGATAGGGGTAGTCGTCGAGCTGGCCGCTCGCCGCGATCCGCTCGACGAGATCGAGACCGCTCGCCGGCCCGTCCGCCATCGCCACCGCGACCGCCCGATTCAGCTCGACCACCGGCGACGGTGCCATCTCGCCGAGGATCCGGTAGAGCGCGGCGATCTGGCCCCAGTCGGTCTCAGCGGCGGAAGGCGCCTCGTCGTGGAGGGCCGCGATCGCCGCCTGAAGCTGGTACGGCCCGACGCGACGCATCCGCATCGCCCGCTCGAGCAGGGCCTGACCTTCGGCGATTCGCTCGCGATCCCAATGTTCGCGATCCTGATCTTCGAGGAGGACCAGCTCGCCGGCCGGACCGGTCCGCGTCTCGCGCCTGGCGTCGTGGAGCAGCATCAAGGCGAGCAGGCCCATGACCTCCGGCTCGTCGGGCATGAGCGACCCGAGGACCCGCACGAGCCGGATGGCCTCGGCCGACAGCTCGCGCCGGATCAGACGATCGCCGGTGGACGCACCGTAGCCCTCGTTGAACACGAGGTACAGGACACGCAGCACGCCGTCGAGCCGCTCGGGCAGGGCGTGGCTGTCCGGAACGCGGTACGGAATCCCCGCGTCCCGGATCTTGCGCTTCGCCCGCACGAGCCGCTGAGCCAGGGTTGCCTCCGGGACGAGGAAGGCGCGCGCGATCGCCGGAGTTGACAGCCCGCCCAGTGTCCGGAGCGTCAGGGCGACCCGGGCGTCCATCGCCAAGGCCGGGTGGCAGCAGGTGAAGATCAGCCGGAGCCGATCGTCCACGATCGGGCTCATGGTTTCGGCGCCATCGAGCGCTGCGTCCGGATCGATCGCCGCGAGCTCCTCCTCGATCAGCGCCTGCCGGCCGAGGAGCTCCGCCTTCTCCGCGAGCACCCGGCGGCGGCGGAGCCGGTCGATCGCCCGGTTTCGGGCCGTCGTCGTGATCCAGGCGCCGGGGTTGTCCGGCACACCCCGGACCGGCCATGTCTCGAGGGCCGTGATGAACGCCTCCTGGACGGCTTCCTCGGCGAGGTCGAAGTCGCCAAGGACGCGGATCAGGGTGGCGACCGCGCGACCCTGCTCCTCACGGAACAGGCGGTCGACGACGGCGTGCGGATCCTCGGGCCGGATGAACAACGGCGGGTGCGGGCGCGGCGATCGTCGGGCGTCAGCCCGCGGCGCCGACCTCGTGGCCGGTCTCGCCGGCCGCCATCGCAAACTCCGCCGGCAGCTCCCAGATCGGCCTGATCTCGATCGAGCCGACGCTGGCGGCGGGAATCTTCGCCGCGGTCTCGATCGCCTCGTCGAGATCGCGCGCCTCGATCAGGTAGAACCCACCGAGTGCTTCCTTCGTCTCGGCGAACGGGCCATCGGTCGCGACGATCTCGCCACCTTGCACGCGAACCGTCGTGGCGGTCGACGTCGGGGTGAGCGCCTCGCCGGCCTGGAGCAGGCCTCGCTCGCGGATCTCGCGGGTGAACGCCCCATATGCCGCATGCGAAGCCGCGGCTTCGTCGGCGGACGGCTCGACATCGGTTTCCCGGGTGTAGATCAACAGCAGGTAGCGCATCGGTTCCCTCCTCGGTGCAGTCGGGCAAGCTCGGCGGCCCATCTGACCCAACGACGAACGGTTCTTGTCGAGATCGACATCAGGAACGCGCACCGGCGACCGGTGGAGGGACATTCCGGCCTTGGGAGCTCGGCAGCGATGGTTCGGGCGGCGCGTCTGCCGTGCTCGCCACTGCTGCCGCGATCACGGACCCAAGCGCGGACAGGCTCTCTCCGAAGGACTGGTCGAGCATCGGCATGAGCATCGTGGCGATCGCCCGGTCCTTGGCCGATCGCGGCCGGCGCAGCCGAACCTCGACACGCGTGAGCCCATCGCCCAGGTCGTGGAAGAGGAACGAGCTGACGAGCTTCGGGACGTCGGGCATCGGCAGCTGCGAGCGATACGTCACGTGGTCGTACGGCTGCCAGTCGAGAACCTCCTCGATGACGGCGTCCTTGCCGTGGATGCAGTGGTTGATCGTGCCGGTGCCGCGCCGGCCCGATGCGCTCAGCCGCTCTTCGACCCCGGTGACATGGCTCTGCCACGCCGGCCGACGAATCGGCGACGTCACGTACTCCCAGACCAGTGCCGGCGGGGCCGCGAACGTCGCCTCGTACATCCTCGCCGTCTCGGACTCCGTGACGACGTCGACGGCTCGCCGGAGCTCCGCCTCCCAGGCGGCGTGAAGGTCGCGAACCCAGCCGCCAATCTCACCCACGCCCTCGAATACCTCTCGGTGGGGTACGAGCCCGGCGGCCGCGGGGTCGGCAAGGCCCATCGCCGCCAGGCACGCGTCGGTGAAGAGCGCGTAGGCACGAACGCCCGTCGCCTCCTCGAGATGGTTCTTCAGGAGCCGGTGGACGACGATCACATCGCTGCCGACGAGCTCCTCGCGCGACGCGACCCGCTGACGGATCACCTGGCCGTGGTGGGCGACCACCTTGAGATCGAGGTCCGGGACCAGGATGCAGGCGTTGCACTCGCAGCTCGATGCCTGGCCGACGTCGCGGAGTCGGCGACGGAAGGCGAAGTAGCAGCGCTCGACCGTGTCCTGGAGGAGCTGGCCGTCGATAATCCCCGTGAAGGCGTAGGTGAATGCTGCGTCGCCCTCCAGCTTGGCGAGGCGGAAGGTCGGCCGGAGGGCCCCGACCACCGTGCCCATCAGGTCTGCCAGGATGTCCTGGGCGTGGTCCAACTCGGCACCGGCAAGGAAGCCGGTGTAGCCGGTGATGTCGGCGATGACGAGGCAGGCGGGTTCCGGTTGGCTGAGCATCGTGGCTGTCCCGTGGGGCCTCCATGATCGTGGCTCGGGGCGCGCCTGTCACGGCCCGCGCCGATGATTCGCGATGGGGAGAGGATGAACGGGCGCGGCAGGCACGCCCGAGTCTGTCGGACTCAGCGGCGCGGACCCGCTGCCCCTCTGCCGAACACCTCCCTTGCGAACGGCCGTTAGCATCGCAACATGGCGACGCGCAAGGAGATCCTCGAGATCGGCGGCCGCGAGGTCTCGATCTCGAACCCGGACAAGGTCTACTTCCCCGAGCCGGGCTACACGAAGATGGATCTCGTCTCGTACTACCTCGCGATCGCCGACGGGGCGCTCCGCGGCGCCGGCGGCAGGCCGATGGCCCTCAAGCGCTTCGTGGACGGGATCACCAAGGAGCCCTTCTTCCAGAAGCGGGCGCCCGACAACACGCCCGACTGGATCCGGACTGCCGAGCTGACCTTCCCGTCGGGCCGGACCGCCGACGAGATCGTCCTCGACGAGCCGGCCGGGCTCGCCTGGGTCGTCAATCTCGGCTGCATCGACCTGAATCCGCACCCCGTTCGAGCTGAGGACCTCGACCACCCCGACGAGCTGCGGGTCGATCTCGACCCCGTCCCGGGCATCGAATGGCCCCAGATCCGGCGGGTCGCGCTCGTCTGCCAGGAGGCGCTCGAGGCCGTCGGGCTCGTCGGCTGGCCCAAGACGTCTGGCTCCCGCGGGATCCACATCAACATCCGGATCGAGCCGCGGTGGACGTACGCCGAGGTTCGCCGCGCCGCGCTGGCCCTGGCCCGTGACGTGGAGGCGCGTGCGCCGGACCTGGCGACGAGCAAATGGTGGAAGGAAGAACGCCACGGCGTCTTCCTCGATTACAACCAGAATGCCAAGGACCGAACGGTGGCGTCGGCGTATTCGGTCCGCCCGCTGGCGGACGCCCGGGTGTCGATGCCGCTGCGCTGGTCCGAGGTTCCGGACGTGGTCGCGGAGGACTTCACGATCGCGACCGTGCCCGGCCTTGTCGCCGCGCGCGGCGATGCCGGCGCGGGCATCGATGAGGCGGTGGGATCGCTGGAGGTGCTGCTCGAGCTCTCCGCCCGCCACGAAGCGCAGGGCCAGGGC
>JACDAH010000362.1 GCA_013695505.1 Chloroflexota bacterium
GACGCGGTGCCGCATCAGCGTCGTCCGGAGCCGCTTCTCCCCTGGCGGACGCCTCGGCGTCGACCGCCCCCGGCTCAACCGGCGGCAGCGACCGCCGGTACCGTGCCCACTCGGGGTGGTCGTCCTCGGTGGGATCGGTCACACCACCACCCCCGCCGCCGGTCAATGCCCGCCGTGAGCTCCGGTTGCTTCGCTCTCCTTGCGATGGGCGTCGATCACCTTCTCGGCGACGTGCCCCGGAACCTCCTCGTATTTGTCGAGGGTCGCGGTGAACGTCCCGCGGCCGTGGGTCAGCGAGCGCAGCTCCGTGGCGTACGAGAAGAGCTCCGACTGCGGCACGTGGGCCTGCACGACCTGCATCCCGTCGCCGAGCGTATCCATCCCGAGGACCCGTCCGCGCCGGGTGTTCAGGTCGCGGTTGACGTCGCCCATGTACTCCTCGGGAACGCTGACCTCGACGGCCATGATCGGCTCGAGCAGGGCGGGCCGGCAGTCCATGACCCCTTTCTTGAGAGCCATCGAGGCCGCGATCTTGAACGACAGCTCGTTCGAGTCGACGTTGTGGAACGAGCCGTCGTAGAGCGTCGCCTTGAAATCTGACAGCGGATAGCCGGCCAGGACGCCCTCGGCCGCCGCCTCGCGGATCCCCTTTTCGATGCCTGGGAAGAAGCCCTTCGGGACCGAGCCCCCAACGACGCGCTCCGCGAACTCGACCCCGCCGCCCGGGTTCGGCTCGATCTCCAGCCAGACATGGCCGAACATCCCGTGGCCGCCGGTCTGCTTCTTGTACTTGCCCTCGACCTGGGTCTTCGCCCGGATCGTCTCGCGGTAGGGGACCTTTGGCTGCCTGGTCTGGATCGCGGCCCCGAACTTGCGCTTGAGCCGCTCGCCGATGACCGAGATGTGGGCCTCGCCCATTGCGACGAGGAGCTGCTCGCCCGTCGCCGAGCGCTCGATCCGCGCCGACGGCTCCTCCTCGAGCATCCGCTGGAGGGCCGCGCCCATCTTGTCGAGGTCGGCCTTGGTCTGGGGCTCGATCGCGACCGAAAGCGACGGGACCGGGAAGTCGAGCGGCGGCAGGATCACCGGGTGATCGCGCGACGAGAGCGTGTCGCCGGTCTCGGTCGCGGCGAGCTTGGCCACGGCCCCGATCTCGCCCGCCTGGAGCTCGCCGATCGCCTCCTGGTCCTTGCCGTGGAGGAGGAGCAGCCCGCCGATCCGTTCGTCCTCGTCGCGAGTCGCGTTCCAGGCGTGGGCCTGGGCGTGGAGCGTGCCGCTCAGGATCCTGAGGTAGGTCAGGCGCCCGACGAACGGATCGGCCGCGGTCTTGACCACGCGGGCCACGAGCGGGCCGGCCGGATCCGGCGTGATCGTGACCGGCTGCCCGGTCTTCGCGTCCTTCGCCTCGACCGGCGGCTCCTCGGCCGCGGTCGGCATGTAGCGGATGAACGCGTCGAGGAGGGCATTCATCCCGATTCCCTTCGCCGCGCTGCCGACGAGGACCGGCGCGAGGATCGAGTCGCGGACCCCCCGGTGGAGGCAGGTGTCGAGCTCGGCGTCCGAGATCTCCTCGCCCTCGAGATACTTCGCCATCACGTCGTCGTCGGCCTCGGCAGCAGCCTCGAGGAGCTGGTCGCGCCGGGCGGCGATCTCGGCCTGGAGCTCGGCCGGGACCGGGACCTCGACCTCCTTGCCGCCGTCGAGGGCATAGGCCTTGCGATGGACGAGATCGACATAGCCGCTGAACGACTCGGCCTTGCCGATCGGGAGATGGAGCGGCGCGATCTTGTTCCCGAACCGTTCGCGCAGCGCATCGAGGGCCGCCATCGGGTCCGCGTTTTCGCGCTCGGACTTGTTGAGGAAGAAGCACGCCGCCCGGCCGGTCGCGCGGCCGAGCGCAACGGCAGTCTCGAGCCCGGCCCCGATCCCGGCCGAGGCGTCCATGACGAACAGGGCCCCGTCGGCGGCCGCAAAGCCCGAGATGACGTCGGCCACGAAGTCGGGGTAGCCGGGGGTGTCAACAAGCGTGATCCGGGTGGCGTCGTGCTCGAAGGTGGCGACGGCGAGACTCAGCGATTCCTTGCGCTTCTGCTCTTCGGGCTCGAAGTCGAGATGGGCGGTCCCATCGTCGACCCGGCCGACGCGCTGGACGGCGCCGGCTCGGAAGAGGAGCTGCTCGGCGAGCGTCGTCTTGCCACCGCCGGCGTTGCCGGCCAGGACGACGCTGCGAAGGTGGGCGGGATCGACGCTCTTCATCGTCATCGGCGGGGAGAACCTCACGACTGCGCGACGGACGAACAGGGGGCTCGGGAGCCGGTCCGGAGTCGGGCCCGCCGGGCCGGAGTGTCGCCCATTCTAGGCGGGCAACGCCATGGTCGTCGGCTATACTCCGGCCCGCCATGTCAGGTCATTCCAAGTGGTCGACGATCAAGCGCGCGAAGGGCATCACCGACGCCAAGCGCAGCGCCGTGTTCACCAAGGTCGCCCGTGAGATCAGCGTCGCGGCGCGGTCCGGCGGCGGTGACCCCGACGCGAACTACCGGCTCCGGCTCGCGATCGAGAAGGCCCGCTCGGTGAACATGCCGGCGGACAACATCAAGCGCACGATCGACAAGGCGACCGGCGGCGGTGACGCCGAGCAGTTCGAGGAGATCATCTACGAGGGTTACGGCCCGGGCGGGGTGGCCATCCTGGTCGAGGCGGCCACCGACAACCGCAACCGGACCGCCGCCGAGGTCCGCTCGATGTTCACCAAGGCCGGCGGCCAGCTCGCCGGGTCGGGCGCGGTCGCCTGGCAGTTCGAGCCGCGCGGCCTGATCGCCGTCACGCGCGATGACAAGGTCGACGCCGACGAGGTGGCCCTCGCCGCGATCGACGCTGGAGCCGAGGACGTCGACACCGAATCCGACGAGACGATCGAGATCTACACCTCGCCCGGCGACCTCGAGGCCGTGCGCAAGGCGCTCGAGGGCGCCGGCGTCCCGGTCGACTCGGCCGAGAACGCCATGGTCGCCAGGCAGACGGTCGAGCTCGACTCGAACAAGGCTCGCCAGGCGCTCCGTCTCGTCGAGCTGCTCGAGGACCTCGACGACGTCCAGCGCGTGACCGCCAACTTCGACATCCCCGACGAGCTCATGGCCGAGGTCGCGCTCGCGCGGTGAGCCACCGGCCGGTCCGGTGAGGGTGCTCGGCGTCGTCCCGGGGACGGCGCGGACCGGCTACGGGATCGTGG
>JACDAH010000433.1 GCA_013695505.1 Chloroflexota bacterium
CCCCAGGCGACATCGGAGTCGGCGGTTCTCGCATCGGCGGCGGTCTCGGAGGAGGTGCCGGTGGCGCTTGGCCATCCGCCCGAGAACCCGGAGGTCGCGCTTCGCGGCCAGCCTGCCGAAGTCGACCTTCACCTCGATGACCCCCTTTACACGGTCGACGACGCCCAGGCCGCGATCGCGCACTTCGAGGCGATCGACTACGACGAAGAGCGCGAGGTCGCGCCCGGCGTTCACGCGACCTATCTCGACGCCGGCCACATCCTCGGTTCCGCGATCATCCGCCTCCGGATCGAGGCTGCGGGCTCGGCTGGGGCTGGTCCCGAGCGTGAGACGACGATCGTCTTCTCCGGCGATCTCGGCCGGCCCGGGACCCCGATCATCCGAGACCCGTCGATCCTGCGCGATGCCGATTACCTGCTGACCGAGACGACCTATGGCGGGCGCGAGCACGAGCCCGAGGCCGAGGCGATCCGGATCCTCGCCGAGACCGTCCACCTCGTCGCCGACGCCGGCGGCGTCCTCCTCGTCCCGTCCTTCGCGATCGGCCGGACCCAGGAGATCGTGTATGCCCTCGACCGGCTCCTCGAAGAGGGCAAGATCCCGGAGCTGCCGCTGTACCTCGACTCGCCGATGGCATCCAAGGCGTCCGACATCTACCGCCGCCACGCCGAATACCTCGACGAGGACGCCCGGCGCCTGCTCGAGTCGGGCGAGACGCCGCTCGAATACCCGAACCAGACCGAGACGCGGGACCTGAAGGATTCGCAGGCGATCGCGCAGGCGCAGCGGCCGTACATGATCATCGCCTCGAACGGGATGCTCACCGGGGGCCGGGTCCTCGGCCATCTCCGCAACCTGATCGGAGACCCGGACGCGACGCTGCTCTTCGTCGGCTACCAGGGCGAAGGCACGCTCGGCGCCCATCTCCAGGCGGGCGCCAAGACGGCCAAGCTCGACGGCCAGCCGCGCGAGGTGCGGTGCAAGATCCGCTCGATCAGCGGCTTCAGCGCTCACGCCGACGAGCCTGAGCTCCTCGACTGGCTCAGCCATTTCGCCGAGGGCAAGCAGCCGGGGGCGGCAGGCTTCCCGAAGACCGTCTTCCTCGTTCACGGCGATCCGGAGGCCCAGATCGCGATCGAGCCGAAGGTTCAGGCGCTCGGCTTCAAGACAAAGATCCCGCACTGGCGCGAGAAGGTGACACTGGGCTAGGCGTCCGGATCAGAGGAATCCGATCGTGTCACCCGTGCCCGGAAGCTCGGAGCGGAGGCGCGTCCTGATCCGACGCCAGGCCAGGGGCCAGAGCAGGCGCGTAAACGGGAGGAAGCCGCCCGAGCCTGACATCGAGAGATGGATCGCGGTGCCGCCGGCGGCTCCGTCGGCGAGCTCATCGGTCACCGACTGGCGTGCCGCTGCCGCACCCGAGCCGCTCATGACGATCGTGGCCGTGACACGCTCCCGGTCGAAACTCACGTATTCGACCCGGGCGCGCAGCTGATCCAGCCCGATGACCGCCCAGGAGCCAACGCCGGTCGCTCCGGCGGACCGCTCGAGGATCGGCTTCGGGTGGTTCGCCGTGATCAGCTGGCGAGGGTCGGCGAGGACAACGAGCACGTCGGTCCGGCTCGCCGGCAGGTCGAACGCCGGTGAAGGGCCTGGGGTTCTGGCATCGATCGATCTTCGTGGTGTCGATCAGGCTCCGTCAAGCAACGCGTGCACGCGTCCCGATCGACGATCGACCGGGATCGCCGCCCGTCTCAACGGACCGGGGGCATCGGATCGCAAGCAGCACGCAAGCCATTTGCGGCAAGGGACGGAACAGCGGAACCTCAGGCCTCGCCATCATTGGCGCGCGTCGGTTCATGAGCCCAGACACGCGACGGTTGACGTCCCCAATCCGAGGAGTGCCCGCATGGCCAGGCGATCGCCCGTCTCTCGAGCCGCCTCGCCGCGGCGCTCCGCTGCCGCGAACGCGAAGGTGCAACAGCTCGAGTCGTCCACGGACCAGCCGGGCGACACGACCCTGACCACCAACCACGGCGTTGCGATCAACGACGACCAGAACTCGCTCAAGGCGGGTGAGCGCGGCCCGTCGCTCCTGGAGGACTTTCACCTTCGCGAGAAGATCACGCACTTCGACCACGAGCGGATCCCGGAGCGCGTCGTCCATGCCCGCGGATCCGCCGCCCATGGCGTGTTTCAGGTTTACAAGTCACTGGCGACGTTGACGAAAGCCGGCTTCCTGACTGATCCGGGCCGGGAGACGCCCGTGTTCGTCCGCTTCTCGACCGTCGCGGGCTCCCGAGGGTCGACCGACCTCGCCCGCGACGTCCGCGGTTTCGCGGTCAAGTTCTACACCGACGAGGGCACCTTCGATCTGGTCGGCAACAACATGCCCGTGTTCTTCATCCAGGACGCGATCAAGTTTCCGGATCTGATCCACGCCGTGAAGCCCGAGCCGGACAACGAGATTCCCCAGGCCGCGTCGGCCCATGACACGTTCTGGGACTTCATCTCGGCGATGCCGGAATCCATGCACATGGTGATGTGGTTGATGTCCGATCGGGCCATCCCCCGGAGCTTCCGGATGATGGAGGGCTTCGGCGTCCACACCTTCCGGCTGGTGAACGCCAACGGGACGTCGCGCTTCGTGAAGTTCCACTGGAAGCCGCTTCTCGGCGTCCACTCCGTCGCCTGGGATGAAGCGCAGAAGATCTCCGGCAAGGATCCGGACTTCCACCGGCGTGACCTGTGGGAGGCGATCGAAGAGGGCAAGTTTCCCGAGTGGGAGCTCGGGCTTCAGATCGTCGAGGAGAAGGACGAGTTCGCCCTCGGGTTCGATCTGCTCGACCCCACGAAGCTGATCCCCGAGGAGCTCGTGCCGGTGCAGCGGGTCGGGAAGCTCACCCTCAACCGAAACCCGGACAACTTCTTTGCGGAAACCGAGCAAGCCGCTTTCCACATCGGCCATGTCGTGCCCGGGATCGACTTCACCAACGATCCGCTGCTTCAGGGCCGGCTCTTCTCGTACACAGATACGCAGCTGATCCGGCTCGGAGGACCGAACTTCCACGAGATCCCGATCAATCGTGCGATCGCCCCGGTCCACAATAACCAGCGCGACGGCCACATGCGCCAAACGATCAGCGCGGGGAACGTCAGCTACGGGCCGAACACGCTCGGCGACAACCAGCCGGCGCAGGCGACGGCCGCCGCCGGCGGGTATGTCACATTTCCCGAGCCCCTAGGGGGAACCAAGGTTCGGCAGCGCGGCGCCAGCTTCTTCGACCACTACAGCCAGGCGCGGATGTTCTTCAGGAGCCAGTCGGCGCCCGAGCAGCAGCACCTGATCAAGGCGCTTCGGTTCGAACTCGGCAAGGTGAAGAGTCCGGACGTCCAGGAACGGATGGTCCGGCACCTGGCGCAGATCGACAAGGAGCTGGCGTCGTCCGTTGGCAGGGCCCTGGGCCTGACCGTCCCGGCCAAGCCGGCCGCCCCACCGAATCACAGCATCCCGGCCGATGGCGATCCGAAGAACCATCAGCATCGCGAGCTCGCTGATCCGACGATCGTGTCGAGCGCGTTGAGCATGACCGCCCACGTTCCGGGGCCGATCGCGACCCGCAAGGTCGCCGTACTCGTCGCGGACGGTTTCGACGCGGCCGGAGTCGCCGCCCTGACCAAGGCCCTGGCCGCGAGGGGCGCGGCCGCCGTGCTCGTCGGTCCCCACGTTGGTCAGGTGGTGGCCGACGACAACAAGGGCTACGCCGCCGCCTTCTCGATTCTCACCACGTCCTCCGTGCTCTTCGACGCGGTCGCCGTCGCTGACGGACCGGGCGCGGCCGACTGGACACGTGACGTTGATGCAATCGAGTTCGTCAAGGACGCGTACAGGCACTGCAAGGCCGTCGCGGCCAGTGGCGAGGGGATCAAGCTGTTCCGCGCCGCCGACATCCCCGTCGACGAGCCAGAAGGCGACCGGCCGGCCGATGCCGCCACTGCCGTCGGCGACCGATTCACTCCACAGGTCATCAAGCGCTTCGTGACGGCGATGGCGGACCACCGGTTGTGGGCGCGAGAGCCGGGGCTCCATCTGCCCATCTGAGTCCCGGAGGACGACAACGGTTCAGCGGGCTCGTCCTGCCTCGTCGCGCGATCCGGAACGCCGGTTCGTCTGATGGAACGCCGAAGGCATTGGAATCCGGCCATGTGACGATCCGGCCATGCCCGACCGCCATCCCGACACCTCGATCCTGACCGCCGCCGAGCTCGATTCGATCCGCCGCCCATACCGCAGCGCCCGCCTTCTTCCGCGCCGGGCGTATCACGACCCGGCGATCTTCGATCGGGAGCGGGATGACATCCTGCGGCGTGACTGGGTGATCGTCGGGCGCATCCACGAGGCCCCGGTCCCGGGCACCTACTTCCAAACCGCGATCGACGGCGAGCCGCTGCTCGTGGTGCGCGGCCGGGACGACACCCTGCGCGCCTTCTACAACGTCTGCCGCCATCGCGGCACCGCGGTCGTGGAGGAGCAGTGCGGCACGGCGGTCCGCTTCCAGTGCCCGTACCACGCCTGGATCTACGATCTCGAGGGCAAGCTGATCCGGGCCAAGCACACCGACGACCTCGACGACTTCAGCCTCGAGACGTACGGCCTCACCACGGTCCGCCTCGAGACCTGGCAGGGCTTCGTCTTCCTCAACCTCGACCCCGATGCGACTCCGCTGCCGGAGCAGCTCGGCGATCTCGACGAGCATCTCGGACGGTTCGAGTTCGACACGCTCAAGGTGGCCCGGACGATCACCTACGACGTCGCCGCGAATTGGAAGTTCATCGCCGAGAACTACTCGGAGTGCTACCACTGCCCGCCCCTCCATCCCCAGCTCAACAAGCTGACGCCGTACGACGTCGGCGGCGATTACCTGCCCGGCGGTGCCTGGCAGGGTGGCTGGATGGAGCTCGTCGCCGGGGCGGAGACGATGGCTCTCGACGGCGGCCAGGGCTCCCGGCACGGTCGCCCGCCGATGTGCGGCATGACAACCGAGGACGAGCGCCGGATCTTCTACTACGTCCTCTGGCCGACTGCGTTCCTGTCGATCCACCCGGACTACCTGCTCGTCCACCGGATCGTTCCGGTCGCGCCGGATCGGACGACCGTGATCTGCCAGCTCCTGTTCGAGCCCGAGACGATGGGCCGGCCGGACTTCGACCCGTCCGACGCCATCGCCTTCTGGGACCTGACGAACACCCAGGACTGGCATGTCTGCGAGATGCAGCAGCGGGGCACCAGATCCCGATCGTGGGTCAGCGGCCGGTACTCGAACCAGGAGGCATCGGTCCATGCCTTCGACCTGATGGTCGCCGAGCGCTACGCGGGTTTGCCGTTCAGCGCCTCTCGGACGGTCCGCGAGCGGTACGATGTCGCGCCACCGAAGGACGCGCCGATGGGCCAGATGGACGCGGGGGCGGCGTACTTCACGGGGGATTCGTCGGCCGCTGCCTCGCCCGATCACGACGCCGGTGGGACCGACGAGAGTCACGCGGTGGCCGCCAAGGAGGGCCACGACGAGGCCGCCCACGACCCCCACGAGCACGACCATCAGACGACGGGTCGCGGTTCGCACGAGCACGCGACAGCCCGCATGACCGCTCGCGCCAAGACGACCTGACCTCTGACCGCATCGATCCTGGGCGCCCCCGCCGTCGCCAGGAGCAGCAAGCGCCCACGCGCCGGCCCGCTGAGGCGCGCGCCGACGACGTAGGGCGAATGTTGACCGGTTCCGACGGGATCGTGGCGTACGATTCACGAATGGTCACGACAACGACGAAGGCGACGCGTCGCCCGACAGACGCCCGAGAAGACCACGACCCGGGACCAGACGCCGCCTCCGCCCGCGTTGCGGCCCTCGAGCAGGTCGCCGCGGTACCCGTCCAGAGCGGCGGCTCGCGGGTGCTCGTCGGAACGGCCTCATGGACCGACCCGACGATGACCGCCGCCGGCGTCTTCTACCCGAAGGGTGCCGACAACGCCGAGGAGCGCCTCGCCTACTACGCGTCGTCGTTCCCGGTCGTCGAGGTCGACGCGACCTACTACGCCCTGCCGGCCGAGCGAACCGCCCAGCTCTGGGCCGAGCGGACGCCGCCGGATTTTACGTTCGACATCAAGGCCCACGCGCTGATGACCGGGCAGGGCACCGAGACCCGCCGCCTCCCGAAGACGATCCGGGAGGCGCTTCCGCAGGAGCTCCAGGCCAAGACCCGGATCTACGCCAAGGACTTCCCGGCCGAGCTGATCGACGAGGTCTGGCTGATGTTCCGTTCGGCGCTGGGCCCCCTCGAGGAGCGCGGCCAGCTCGGCTCGATCCTGCTCCAGTACCCGAAGTGGGTCTTCCCCTCGAGCGAGAATCGGGCCCTGATCGAGGACGCTGCGAAGCGCCTGGAGGGCATGAAGGTCGCGGTCGAGTTCCGCAATGGCTCATGGCTGAACGAGAAGAACCGCGACCGCACGCTTGCGTTCCTGTCGGAGCGCTCGATCCCGTTCGTCATGGTCGATGAACCGCAGGGATTCAAGAGCAGCGTCCCGCCGGAGGTCGCGATCACGTCACCAGAGCTCGCGATCGTCCGGTTCCACGGCCGGAACGCGGCCACGTGGGAGGCGAAGAACATCCCGCCGGCCGAGCGGTTCCGCTACCTCTACTCGCGCGACGAGCTCGCCGAGTGGGTGCCGCGCATTCGCGAGGTGACGAATCAGGCGAAAGAGGTCCATCTGATGTTCAACAACTGCTACGCGAACTATGGGACGACGAACGCCCGCGAGATCGCCGACCTGCTCGCCGAGGAGATGGGGGCTGTCGGCTGATCGCCGGAGCGCCCACGGCTCGGCCCTGTGGCTCAGCTCCGCTTCGGAGCGCGCGGCCTCGTCCTCGCCTTG
>JACDAH010000456.1 GCA_013695505.1 Chloroflexota bacterium
GAGGATCATCGCCTGCCCAGCGATGGTGCGCATCCCGCGAACGGACGATCCCCGGGGAACCGATGGATCGTCGGGCTGGTCGATCCGGCCGGGCCGTCCTACCATCCGCGCATGACCACCACCTCCACCGACCGACTCCCCTTCACCGGCAACGACGAGGCAGACCGGCTTCTCGTCAGCGATCCGCTCGCCCTGCTGATCGGGTTCGAGCTCGCCCAGCAGGTACCGCTCCAGAAGGCGTTCTCTGGCCCGCTCGAGCTGAGCCGGCGGATCGGCGGCCTCGATGCGAAGCGAATCGCGACGATGGACAAGGAAGCGCTCGAGACCGTGTTCCGGACGCCTCCCGCGCTCCACCGCTTCCCGAACGCCATGGCGACGAAGGTTCGCGACCTCGCCGCATACCTCGTCGAGCGATATGACGGCGATGCCTCGCGGATCTGGCGCGAAGCCCGTGATGGCGCCGACCTCCATGCCCGGCTCCGCGACGTGCCGGGATTCGGGCCGATGAAGGCCGAGACCCTCGTCGCGATCCTGGGCAAGCAGCTCGGGCTTGCGCCGGCCGGCTGGGAGGCATTCGTGCCCGACCACATGACGCTCGGCGACGTCGACGGGCCCGAAGCCCTCCGGCGCTATCAGGATTGGAAGAAGGGGATGAAGGCGGCGAAGCGGGCGGCAGCCGGCGGCTGAGCGGACCTCTTATGGGGCCTGAATCTCGATCGAGAGCAGCCAGCCGACCGCGGACACGACCAGCCAGATCAACCCCACGACGATCGCCACGAGTCCGATCAGGATCATCCGGTCGTTCCGCGTCGATGCGCCGGGATCGAGGGCATGGCGCCGGAACAGCGCGAGATTTCGCGTATTCGAACGTGACACCACGTCGAACAGGTCGCCGACCAGCGGCACGGCGCCGAGCACGAGATCGACGAGGCTGTTGAGGACCATCCGGGTGAGAACGACCCGTGGCAGACCGAAGCGGGCGGCCTCGGCGATCAGCCAGAAGCCGACGACGCCCGACACCGCGTCGCCGGCGACCGGGATGAGGCCGATGAGCGGATCCAGCCCGATCCGGATGTTGGTCCCGGGCACGACGACGAGATCGTCGAGCACCCGTGAGACCGCCGAAAACCGACGCTCGAATGCGTGGAACTGTTCGGATCTCGCGTCTCCGAGGACCTCGCCCCGGACCCGCCGGACCGGTCCCGGGTCGGCCTCAGAGGGTGGTCGCGTTGAACGTGTCGCAGTCATCGGGTTTGCCCGACTGGTAGCCGGTCGTGAACCAGCGGACGCGCTGCTCCGACGTGCCGTGACTGAAGCTGTCGGGATCGACGCCACCGCCACTCGACTGCTGGATGTGGTCGTCGCCGACCGCCGTGGCCGCCGCGTCGGCCGCCTGGATCTGTTCGGCCGTCAGCGGCTGGATGAAGCCGGTCGACTGGGCATGGTTGGCCCACACGCCCGCATAGCAGTCAGCCTGGAGCTCGGTCCGGACCGACTGCCCGGTCGCTCCCGCGTCGCCGCCGGGCTTGAGGGCGCCGAGCACGTCCTGGACGTGATGGCCGTACTCATGGGCGACCACGTAGGCGCGGGCGAACGGCGCGTCCTTTGCCCCGAACCGCTGCTCGAGCTCCTTGAAGAATCCCAGGTCCAGATAGACGTTCGTGTCGACCGGGCAGTAGAACGGCCCCGTCGATGACGTCGCCGAGCCGCACCCGGTGTTGATCCCGTCGCTGAAGATGACCGTCTCGGCATGCTTGTACTTCGGGACCGCGCTCGTCCAGTACTTCTCGATGCTGTTGACGTAGCCGACGATCTGGCACTCCTCGCCCTTGTTGGCGTCGGTGCCGGTTTTGCACTCCGCGAGGGCGGAGCTGTTGGGGCCGTTCGTGTCCGGTCCGGTCCCGCCGCCGCCGCCGCCGTTGAGAAGCGCGCCGGGATCGCCACCGAGCAGCACGTAGACGATGGCGATCACGAGGCCGAGGCCGCCGCCACCGACTGCGAGGCCACCGCCCCGACCGACGGATCGGCCGCGGGCGTCGGTGACAGCGCTGGGATCGAGTTGGGCGTTTGGATCGAATGTCATGTGGGGAGACCTCCGGGCACTGGGGAACCGCTGGAGTTGTAGCCGATGGTGGGCCCCAGCCGCCCTTCGGCCGCTCGGCAGGCCGTGGCAATCGCATTGCGGCTCTTCTCGTTCCGTGCCTCGGCGACGCTTCTCCGAGGTCTCGGCCCTTCCATCTCGGTTCGATCCTGACACGTTCTGGCAGGTATCTCTGGCATGCTCCCGGAGTGACCAAAACGGCCAGCGCAGACAGCCAGCGACGAGGTGCGGAATGTTCCAGTCAGAGACCATGATGCGAGCCATCCACGCCGAGCGGGTGCGCGATCTCGAGCGCGCGGCACGCGATCATCGGCTGCTCGCCGCGAAGAACGAGACGACGACTCCGCGCCAGGTTCCGATCCGCCCGGCAGTCGCCACGCCACAGCCGACCCACGGCGGGTCGGCCGGGCAGCCCGCCTAGCTCCGGACGCGAGTCGGCATGGCCGCGGACGGCCGGTCGACTTCGGACGGCGCGGCGCCGGAACGAGCGGGCGCTTCGTAATGCGACGCGACCCGCCTGGCCTGGGCGGCGATTCTCTCGCGCAGCTCGAGCGGCTCGAGCAACTCGCAATCGGGACCGACCGCGAGGACCTGGGACGCGGCCTCGTTCGGCCAGTCGAACTGCAACCGGACGCGGAACCAACCGTCCGGATCTGGCTCGTCGAGCCGGACGAGCGTCTTGAACGGCCGATCGCCGATCACGTCGTGGAGCCGCGGAAGGCGCTCTCCGGCGATCCGCAGGACGATTGTGATCCGCGGCGTGTCGCGCTCATAGGCGGAGCTCGATTCGCTCCAGAAGGCCGCCAGGTCGAAATCGGCGGGCCGCTCGAACTTCTCGTCGAGCGTGGTCACCGTTGCAACGCGCGACACGCGGTAGGTGCGTGGCTGACCGTCGGCGCCGGCCACGAGGTACCAGACGCCGGCCTTGAGGACGACCCCGAGTGGCTCGAGGATCCGATCGACCGTCTTGTCGCCGCGGTCATAGGCGATCTGGACGCGCTGGCTCTCCCAGACCGCCTCCGAGAGCGGCCCCAGGAGCGGCACCGGCTCGTCCGCGTGATACCAGGCAGCCGCGTCGAGGTGGAATCGCTCCACCAGCCGTGATGCGCGCACCCGGAGCTCGACGGGAAGCGCTGCGAGGACCTTGAGCTGAGCGGCCGCGACCACTGTTCCGAGACCCAGCTCGGCGGCCGGTCCGGGCAGCCCCGACAGGAAGAGCGCCTCGGCTTCGTCGGCCGTCATTCCGGTCAGGCGGGTCCGATATCCGTCGACGAGGCGGATCCCGCCGTGCGGTCCGCGATCGGCGTAGATCGGCACGCCGGACGCGCTGAGGGCATCGACGTCGCGATGGATCGTACGGACCGATACCTCGAGCTCATGGGCCAGCTCCGCCGCGGTCTGGCCACCACGCGACTGGAGCAGGAGGAGGAGCGAAACGAGTCGGGAGGCACGCATCGTCGGCCGAGGATACCGAATCGTGACAGGTTTTGTCGCCTATCTGGTCGGGGTATCCATCGGCTGTCAGCGAGCGGGGCCGGTCCCCTGGTCGCGGAGGAACTGCTCGATCTCGGAGATCAGGTCGTCACCGGCCGGCAGCCGCTGTTCGTCGACCATTCCCTCGAGCCGCTCGACGTACACCCGTGTGTTGTCATCCGACGAGGTGACCACATCAAGGCGGGCACGGAGCTGCTCCGACTCCTCGTCGAGCGCCCCGCTGTCGAGCGTCATCTCGAGGTGGCGGGCGACGGCCTGGTGGAGAGCCAGCGCCGCCGGCGCATACGGACCGCTGACGTAGTGGGGGACCTGGGCGAAGTACCCGACCGCGGCGATCCCGGCCTCGGACGCGCGCATCTCGAGGACGCTCACGAGCGCGGCCGGTACGCGCAGCAGGCCCATTGGGCCGGGCCGAATGTCCCCCCGAAGCAGGCCCGGCTCGGACGCGGTCCCGAGGATCGGCACGGCCCGGGTATGGGGCACGGCCGCCGGGATCGCGCCGATGCTGATCCACTCAACGACGCCGAGTGCCTTGGCCGCCTCGACCACTGCGTCGGCCAGCCGGGGCCAGCGGTAATCGGGCTCGGGCCCGGTCAGGATCAGGACATCGCGGTCGTCATTGCGGACCAGCCGGAGCTGGAACTCGGGCCACGACAGCTCCGCGAGACGGCCGTCCTCGATGTCGAGCGTCGGGCGCCGGGCCCGATAGTCGAAGAGCCGATCCGCGTCGAATGTGGCGACGACCTCGCCGCCGGCGGCAATGAGCGCTGCAGCGGTCGTCGCCGCGCTTCCGGCGTCGACCCAGCCGTCGAGCGCGACGATCAGGGCGGGGCGCTTGAGCGGGCCGGGATCCTCGAGTCGGTACAGGGCCACCGAGACAGGATAGGGGTCCGGAGGCGTGATGCCGAGGAGCCGTCCGGCAACGCGCGAAGGAGAGCTCGGCCGGCCCGCTCCCGCCGCGCGTACGCAAACCGCCCTGCGCGACGGCCGGTGCATCACGCGGGACGGCGCTGCGCTGCCCCGCACGGATACGCGACCGTCAACACGCCGGCCGGACGATCCGGCAAGGGACCGCGAACGCGGCCCTGATCGGCCGGTGGTCCACCGACCTTCCAGCGAGGGGCTCGATGATCCGCACGACCCCGTTTCACGAGCGAACCGCCGCGGCCAACGTCTCCGGGCTCTGGGAGCACTGGTCGGGCTACCTGGTCGCCCGGAAGTACGACCAGTCCGAGAAGTTCGAGTACTTTGCGATCCGCAACAGCGCCGGGCTGTTCGACTCGTCGCCGCTCTACAAGTACCGGATCCACGGACCGGACGCCGAGGCGTTTCTCGCCGGCGCCCTCGCCCGCGACGTTCGGACCTGCGCGGTCGGTCACGGCCAGTACACGGCCTGGCTCGACGACCGCGGATACGTCGTGGAGGACGGCGTCATCTTCCGCAACGCCGTCGATGACTATCTCCTGACCTCGGCCGAGCCGAACTTCGCCTACTTCGATGCCCTGATCGGCCGGGCGCGGGTGACGATCGAGGACGTCAGCGAAGCCTCGGCGGTCCTCTCGATCCAGGGCCCCAAGTCGCGCGAGATCCTCGCCTGCCTCGCGCCAGAGGTCGCGGGCCTGCCGTATTTCGGGCTGACAGCCGCGACGATCGGCGGCGCCGACGTCACGATCTCGCGAACCGGCTTCACCGGTGATCTTGGCTACGAGATCTGGGTGCCAGGCGACCAGGCGCTCGCCGTCTGGGATGCGGTGACCGAGGCGTCCGAGGGGCGGGGCGTGCTCCCGATCGGCTCGATCGCGCTCGACATGGCCCGGATCGAGGCCGGCCTGCTGCTCCTCGACGTCGACTTCCAATCGAGCCGGTTCGCCTGGACGGACGCCCATCGATCGACCCTGATCGAGCTCGGGCTCGGCTGGATGGTCCGGGACCTCGCCGCCGACGGCCGGGCGTTCATCGGCCGAGCGGCCATCGAGCGCGAGCTGCGCGACAGGACGTCGCGCTGGAAGTTGACGGGGCTGGTCTTCGATTGGCGGGACTACGATCGGCACTTCGACGAGGCCGGGCTCATCCCACCCAAGGATCACACGCCGATCGACGCCGAGTACTACATCTACGACGACAGCGGAAATCAGCTGGGCTACGCCACCAGCCAGATGTACTCGCCGATGCTCCAGCGCCATATCGCCCTCGCCCGCGTCCCGCTCGATCTCGCCAAGCCCGGGACGCGGGTCAAGATGGAGCTCGCGGTCAGTCATCGCTACGAATACTTCGACGCAGTCGTCACCCGCCTGCCGCTCTACAACCCCGATCGGAGGACCGCCTGATGGCGAAGACGAAGACCCCGGCGCCCGCGGCGCGGCCGGCGTCGAACGGGTCGAGCGGCTCGGCCAACGGCACCGATCCGATCACGAACCTGCCGGACAGGCGGGCGGGCGAGCGGACCTACGACGCGATCGTCATCGGTGGTGGCCACAACGGCCTCGTCAACGGTGCCTACCTCGCGAAGAACGGCCTGAAGACGCTGATCCTCGAGCGCCGCCATCTCGTCGGCGGCGCCGCGATCACCGAGGAGCTCCGGCCAGGCTTCTGGTTCACGACCTTCTCCTACGCCCTCAGCCTGCTCCGGCCCGAGATCATCCACGACCTCGAGCTGACCAAGCACGGGTTCATGCCCCTTCTCATGCCCTCGACGTTCGCGCCGATGGAGAACGGCGACTACCTCCTGCTGGGCCAGGACCACGGCGAGAACCTCCGTGAGATCGCCCGCCACAGCAGGCACGACGCCGACGCCTACGAGGCCTTCAACCACGACGTGCTCCGGGTCTGCCGGGCGATCAAGCCGCTCCTCGACCAGGTCCCGCCGGACATCTTCAGCACGGATCCCGAGGAGCTCATCGCGCTCGCAACGCTCGGCTCCCGCTTCCAGTCGATGGACAGGAAGGTCGTCCACGACGCGGTCCGCTTGCTGACCGGCTCGGCAGCCGACTTCCTCGATGACTACTTCGAGTCCGAGATCCTCAAGGGCTACCTCGCCTCGTCGTCGATCATCGGCACCAAGGTCGGTCCGTATTCGCAGGGATCCGGGCTGGTCCTCCTGTACCACCTCCTTGGCGAGCACGACGGCGAGTTCGGGTCGTGGGCGTTCCACAAGCAGGGCAACGGCGGATTCACCAAGGTCCTTGCCCGGGCGGCCCAGGCCTTCGGGGCAGAGATCGCCCTCGAGTCGCCGGTCGAGCGGGTGATCACGAAGGATGGCCGGGCAACCGGCGTTGCCCTTATCGACGGCACCGAGTTCCACGCCCCGGTCGTCGTCTCGGCGTTGGACCCGCGCCGGACGTTCCTCGAGCTCGTCGATCCGCGCGAGCTGCCGACCGACCTCGTGGACGCAATCGAGCGGTTCCGTTTCCAGGGCACGTCGGCCAAGGTCAACTTTGCCCTCGACGGGGCGCCGCGTTATCCGGCCCTCGGCGATCGGACCGACCAGTTCCGGGGCTTCACGAACATCGGGCCGTCGATGGAGTATCTCGAGCGGGCCTACGACGACGCGAAGTACGGCTGGTACTCGAAGCGGCCGTACATTGACGGGGCGATCCAGTCGACGATCGATCCGGACATGGCGCCGCCCGGAAAGCACGTCATGAGCACCTTCATCCAGTACGCCCCGTACCACCTCAAGGGCTCGGACTGGGACGCGGAGAAGGAGCGCTTCGGCGACACGGTCCAGGCAACGCTCGAGTCGTTCTTCCCGGGCTTCGGCGACCTCGTCCTCCAGCGCGAGATCCGGACTCCGCTCGACATCGAGCGGACCGTCGGCCTGTCCGAGGGCAACATCTTCGGGGGCGAGTTCCTCGCCCCCCAGATGTGGCTCTTCCGGCCGGCGCCCGGCTGGTCGCAGTACCGGACCCCGATCGACGGCTACTACCAGTGCGGCTCGGGCACCCACCCGGGCGGTTGCGTGATGGGCGCCCCCGGCAAGCTCGCTGCCGGCCAGATCCTCAAGGATCGGGCGCGCCGCGGGTCTACGGCGAGAACGAAGGTCGGGGCCGGAGCCTGACTGATCGAACGGGCGGGCCGCAGCCGTTCAGGCTTCGGCCCGCAGCGGGGCGGAGCCCGGGCATCAGGGCGCTGGCTCGAGCTCCCTGCGGTAGACGATCACCCGGTCGACCTCGCGGAAGCCATGCCGCTCGTACAGGACGAGCGCCCCGGTTGGGTTCTCGGTGTCGACCGACAAGGCCGCCTCCGTCATGCCGCGATCGCGGAGGAGGCGCAGGTTCTGGGTGATCAATGCGCTGGCCACCCCGCGTCCGCGCCAGTCCCGGACGGTGAAGATGCCCTCGGTGTAGCCGCGGCGGCGATCCATCGCGAGGTTCTCGTCGGCATCGACATAGCCGAGGACGCCGCCGACGACCCGGTCGCCGCACCACGCAACCTGCCAGACGTCGAACTGGCCGCGGACGGGATGGTCGAACATCAGGGCCATCTGGTCATCCGACATCTCCGGCCAGCCGTGATGATCCTGCATGGCGTCATTCAGCGCGCGGAGCACCGGAGCGCGATCCAGCGCCCCGACCGGTCGGGTTGACAGCCCGTCGGGCAGCTCGATCGCCGGCAGGTCCGCGAGGCTGCGGGTCATCTCGACGACGTAGCGCAGCGGCCGGTAGCCGTCGGCCTCGAGCATCGTTCGCGCACTCTGGTTGCTGGCGAAGATCCATGTGTGGAATCCCGCCGAGGATCCGCTCGGATCGCTCCGGCTGGATCGGACGTGGGCGAGCTCGGCCTGGACCCCGCCCAGCAGCGCCCGGCCGATCCCGCGCCGTCGCCAGGCCGGAAGCACGTGGCCGGAGTGATTGAGCATCCGGCCGTCGTCCGTGGCAAATCCGAAGTCGTACGCTCGGGCCCAGCCGATGACCTGCCCGTCGATTTCCGCGATCAGCATCGTGCGCTCGGGGACGCTCCCGAAGGCCCGGACGTCGGCGTCGACGGATTTGGCCGTCATCTCCCAGCCCGTTCCATCGGCCACCCGCGCCTCCCGGAAGACATCGACCATCGCGGTGTAGTCCACTTGGTCTCGCCAGGGCCGGATGGCGACTCCCGGCGGAGCGATCGCAGAGGCG
>JACDAH010000487.1 GCA_013695505.1 Chloroflexota bacterium
GGACGCCGGCGTCCACAGCGTCGAGGAGCGTGCCGTAGCCGCCGTGACAGATCGCGGCGGCGCACCGGTCGAGGACGGCGCGTTGGGGAACGTACGGGAGGACCCTCACACCGGGCCGTTGGTCCCCGAGCGAGGCGGGGTCGACGTTGGGCCCTACCACCATCAACAGGTCGACGGGCGCGTCGCCAAGGCCCTCCTGGATCGACGGGAAGAACCGCAGCTCGTTCGCCGGGTCGTTGAATACGGTGCCGAGCGTCGCGTAGACCAAGGGGCGCTCGACGCCCAACCCGGCCACCGCCTCGGGTGGGGAACCGCTACCCGGTGCCAGGCCGGGATGGAACGACCGGAGCCCGGACGGCAACCGGAAGGTCGGGTCGTGAAGGGCCGGCGGGGCGAAGCAGATCACGAGCTCGTCTCGCAGTTCGACCGCACCACGATCTGGTGGCAGGCCGAGTCGCGCCCGCGCGTCGTGGAGGGCGAGCGCGACGGCTGTCAGGACGCCGTCTGTCATCAACGTGGGCGACGCGACCTGCAGCGCGGCGGAGGGCACGCCCAACATCTCGGCCGCCAGGGACCCTCCGAATTCCGTTGTCTCGCGGACAATGAGGTCGGGGCGCCATCGATCGGCGAGGCCCGCGACATCAGTGGCCAAGCGCTCGGCCGTCATCCGCACGAACTTGTGCGCGAAGAAGGTGTCGAAGGTGACGTCGGGTGGTGGCTTGAGCTCCGGCGGGATCGTCGATTCCACGCCATGGAGCCAGTCGAGGCCCACGGGTGAAGCGCTCAATCCCTCACGTTCCACGACCGGGCCGAAGGACGCCGACGTCCCCACCCGCACGTCATGCCCAGCCGCGACGAGGGCATGCGCCAGCGGCAACAGCGGCCGGAAGTGGCCGTAGCCGGGTTGCGTCGTCAGCAGCACCCGCATTGGAGGAGTGTATGACGACCACGAAGAGTCAGGCCCGCACTAGTTGAACCCCTGAGAGCGGCCAAGCGCACTGAGTGGCTGCTGCGTGGCACGGTAGAACGGCTTTACGCGGCTTCCGGCGAGGCGCCGGGTACTGGACCCGATCGAACCGCCAGAGAACTGCCGCTTGACGCCTGAGCGTCTTAGGGCCGCCGGTCGAGCCGCCGCCGTCGGCCCTCTCGATTGACCGGGGCGAGCCAGGAAGACGGACAGTCAGCCGCCTTCCCGAGGCGATTTGTCGCGGGCGCGCCGCTGCGCTACCTGGAAGGCAGCCCGGGCGTCTGACTCGAGGCGTTCCGCGACCGCCAGCTCCTGGTCGGCCCGAACCACGTCGCCGTCAGCGGTCCTCGCCGCGATCTGAGAGCCCTCCGCGACAAGGCGTGCGGCCTGTCGGGCTCGCTCCGCCGCAAACTTGGCCTTGTTCGCGGCATCCATTGCGGCGAGGGCTGCCACTTCAGCCTCGCCCGCCGCCTCCTCAGCCTCTTTGGCCAGCGCGACGGCTGCCTCGGCCACACCGCGTGCAGCTCGGGCAGCCGTGGCACCGCGCTCGGCGACCCGCCAATCAATCAACAAGTCCGGGAGCTGGCGGCCTTCGTCGCCGGCGGAAGAGTCAGTCACCTTCTGGCCTCGGCTGGTCATGCGAGACGGTGCCGCGTCCGAGGGGGCTCGCAGCAGGCGCCGAGCCCTAGAATAATTTCGCTTTCGTCGAGACATCAACCGCCTGGCCAGAGGCGAACAGAAGCCTGCCCGGGCGCATCGGACGGCCTACAATCGCGTCCCGAGGAACGAGGCTGGGAGCGTCACTGCACCGTGTCCGACTACGAACAGCTGGAGCATTCGCTGGGCTCGGCGCTGGCGGCGAACAGCGCCGGCTCCGACGTCGAACACGTTGTCATCGCCCTGCCGTCGTACAGCGTCAGCGAGTCGCTCCTGTCGCACGACGGCGACCGCATCCCGGCCCTCGAGCACCGCTACCTCAACGCGCTGTTTATGCTCGGCCGCGCCCTCATGTCCGGTCGCTGAGGGCCGTTTCGACCGTGGGCCCTCCCCACTCCTCGAGCGACCCATCGGAGAAGGCTCGCGTGTCCGGGCGATGATCCAAACGGTTGGCGGTCTGGACGAGGCCTACCCGCCGAGTTGCTGTGGCGCCTCCGACAACTCTAGCCCCCAGCAGCCATGCAGTGTCCTCGACTACTACCTCGAGGTCGGCTGACGAGGATCCCCGACCTCGGCACGTCCGACCGAGCGGTTAACAGCCGCCGGTCTTGAGGCCCTTTCAAGCACGAAAACAGACGACAATCACGATGAGTTAGTCACGCAGTCAGTCCCCGTCACAGTCGTGCTCCGGTGCGTACACCGGTAATAGCGAAGGACGACGACAACCCGCTGATCGACAGGGAGACGCGACAACCCGCGCGCGAGCTGAGCGTGGTCCGAGATCGCGCCGCTGCGAGGTCGTCGTCTCGCAGGACCATCCGGGCGACGTTGTACGGGCCGGGCGCACGCGAGGCGGCCAGAATATCGAACGCGACGCGATCGCCACGCGCGGCGCGCTCGACGAGGCTCACATCCGTCGTGTCGCCGACCGACGTCGTCACCGCCTACCGGTGCTCGTACATCTGACGGTACTCATCGGTCGACGTCATCGAGAGCGAGCCGTCCAACCCTGCGCCGCGCCCGTACATTCGTCGGTACTCGTCGGTCGCGCTCTCTGGCACGAACGTCTCGGTCGCGTCCGAAGGTGTCTGCACGTGCTCCAAGTGGTACTCCGCCGTGGAGGAACTCGACGTCGGTCTTGCAGGGGCCGGAGCGACTACTGCGCCGGCCACGATGGCTGGCACCTGGATCGCTCCGATTGATGCAAGGATCCCCACAACGATCCCGGCCCCGAAGACCCGTCGCGGCCTGCTGGTGTCGGCGGCAGCGCCGTGCGGTTGCGGGCGACGTGAAGGAACGTACATGAGTGTCTCCTTCAAAGCGTTCAGTTCGGACGAGAGAACCCGGCTACACAAGGTCTGAGTCCGCGAACGGAAGGTAGGAAGCGACCAATGGGAAACGAGCGGAGCGGCGCTTCGGTCATCAGTCCATGAGCGACCCTCCCGCGGGCGACGGGTTAACGGCCAACGGAGACGACGGCCCGCCCGAAACCGAGGTGCCTGGCGTCGCCCGCGATGCGCACGCGATCATGGCGTCGTGAACCGGAGGTCGTGCGCGAATTTCGGGAACCAGTCGGCCTCCGCGCCGTCGGCGATGTTCGGGGTCAGGACGATCACGTACTGGCGGCGCCCGTGGATCGCGACGAAGACGAAGTCGCGGGACGGGAAGTCGTGGCCGTTCGGCGGATAGGTCTGGTAGCCATATCGCGCGTCCTCGCCGTCGAGACTGTCCCGGCCGATCGTGCGGGGCAGCTCCGACGAGGCGGGCGGGTTGACGTTCTCGAGCCGAAGGAACTCGAGGACCTCGACCGCCAGATCGTCGACCGCGCGGGATCTGAACGTGCCGCACCCTGAGCATGGTTTTGGCGCGCCCGCGCCCGGGCCGCCCACGAGGACGAACAGCTGCCCGGCGTTCCAGGGAACGAATTGCGTGACCCCGTGGGGTCCGGCGAGGAACGGATCGTCGAAGACGGACCAGTCCGCGTTGTAGGAGACCGACCACCCGTACGCCGGGTTCGCGAACGTCTTGTACGAGGGGAGAGGCGTCCCGAAGTCGCCACCAGCCGCTTCGGTAGGTGCCGGCGACGGCGAGGTGGACGACGAGGCCGAGGGTGACGAGGTAGCGCCCGGACCGACGACGGGCGATCGTACCAGCGTCGCTCCGAGCACGACCGCGACGACGAGTGCGGCGGCGAGGCTGATCACGGCGATCCCAGGCCGCAGGTTGGCAATGCCGCCGCGGACAACGTTCGTCTCGCCCGCGCCTATCCAGGAGCTGCCGATCAGGGCAACGAGGGCCGGACGCGGTCGGACGCTTCGGGTCGACTCGATCGCTCGAGCCAGCGGCTCGGGCGGCGGCGTGGTCGTGGCGTCGCCATGGAGCCAGGCGCCGAGGGTCCCTTCGAGGTCGTTCTGGGCGGTCATGCAATGGACTCCTGGGCGACGCCCGCCGCGCGCTCGTCGGCCTCAAGAGCTGCGCGAAGCGAAGTGTGGGCGCGGTTGAGCCGGGACTTGTAGGTGCCGATCGGGATATCCATGACCTTGGCGGCCTCAGCGTCCGGCAGTCCCAGGTAGTGGTGGACGACGAGGACCGCTCGATGCTCGGCCGAGAGATGCTGGAAGCCACGCTCGAGCTGGTCTCGATCGGCAAGGGCGGACGCCGAGTCGTCGGTGCCCGGTCCGTGGATGGAGTCGACCTGGATCTGGATCGGTCCACGCTTCGCTCGTCGCAGCTCGTGGTAACAGGCGCGCACGACGAGGCGGTTGAGCCACGCGTCGAAGCGGTCCGGGTTGCGGACGGCCCGGATGTGGAGCCAGGCTGAGGTGAGCGCCTCCTGAACCGCATCTGATGCGAGGTCGTCCCGGCGAAGGATTAGCTGGGCGGTTCGGTGGAGCCGACCGTAGGCGTCGGTCGCCAGCGACGCGAATGCGTCGTGGTCACCGGTGCTCGCGCGAATGACGAGGTCTCGTGGCATCGACGTCCAAGCCTGTGGCGACCTTCCGGGCCGCTGTCGAGACTATGAGGCGAGATTTCGACGCATCGTTCCATCTTGGTCGCAGACCGATGAAGGCGGGCAATCGGTGGGAGCGTACCTCCGACCTTCCGAGGCAAAGCCGACGGGTGGACGAGGGTGGACGGGTCATATACCTGACCCGTTCTGGTTAGAGCGACCGCCGTGCCTCTACATCGAATGGGTGAACCGCCGCGGACGGTCGGAAGTTGCTCCAGTCGTCAGGTGTCGTGCTCTCCTGGGACTTGCGGAACCCAGCGAATTCGTACTGGACTGTCGGTCAGGTGAAGATCCGCCATGTCACGCCGTCGAAGAGGACGAGGCATCGCCCATCGTCGGCCACAACGACTGCCGCGAGCAGCTGCGCGCCGGAGTGTGGTTCGTCTGACGTGAGACACGCGGGGAAGCGGGCGAGAGTGAGAGACGTGACACTCTGTCACACCGTCGCGAGTCTGAACCGCTCGGGCCTCCCGGCGTGCCGACCCCAGGTCCGGTCGCTGAGGGCCGTTTCGACCGGCGGCACTCCCCCACGTCTCTGGGTCTCGAGCGAGGCAGCTTGGCGCGTGCGGAGCTTCGAGCGATGACTGAGTCGGAGGCGGTGCCCAGGAAACCCTCGAACGGGCCGTCGAACATCTACTGGCGCTCGGCGATCCGGGTTCGTAGGTGCTGCTACGAGGCGCCGGGCGTTCCAGATGCCGTTCGCGACACTGCGCGGTGGTAGACGCAACTATGCAGACCGGCGGCGCGGTCTGGAGGCAGGTTTGGCAAGCCAGAACACCTTGACGAGTTCGTCGAGGCTGTCGAATCTGTAGAGCTTCTGGGGATCGCGGTCGGGAGCGCAAAACCCCTGTGCTCGGCGAGCGCGAGCAGGGTTTCCCCCTGTGCATCGTGCCCTCGACATGGCAGTGC
>JACDAH010000525.1 GCA_013695505.1 Chloroflexota bacterium
GAGGAGTACTTCGTGGCGAAAACCTTACGGACAACGTCCGCCCTGGCGGCCGTTGTCATGATCCTGGTCGGGGCGTGCGGGAGCAGTGCCTCGCCGTCGCCGGCCGCATCGAAGGCGGCCGCATCCGTGCCGGCCGCATCCGGACCGGCGGCATCCGGACCGGCCGAATCCGGACCGGCCGCATCCGCGCCGGACGCATCCGCACCGCCCGCGGCGGCGAACCTGCCCACGGTCCCGACCGGCTACACGGAACTTGACCAGGCGCTGGGGACCGACAAGCCGTTCAACGGCAAGAAGGTCTCGATCCAGACGCAGTGGACCGGCGGCGAGGGCGAAGGCTTCGCTGCGGCGATCAAGGACTTTGCCTCGGCGACCGGCATCGCGATCCAGGTCGACAGCATCGGCTCGAGCCACGAGACCGTGCTCAAGACCCGGATCGAGGGCGGCAGCCCGCCGGACATGGCGGCGCTGGCGCAGCCGACCGGCGTGCTCGCGTACGCGGGCGCTGGCAAGGTCAAGGACGTCGCGACGTTCATGGACCCTGCGAAGCTCAAGGCCGAGTTCCCTTCGACCATTGGCCTGACGACGGATGGCAGCCACATCTGGAGCATCCCGACCAAGGCCGACGTCAAGTCGATGATCTGGTACCCGGTCAAGGCCTTCGCAGCCAAGGGCTACGCGGTTCCCAAGACCTGGGACGAGCTTGTCGCCCTGTCCGACAAGATCGTTGCTGATGGAAGCCATCCATTCTGCACCAGCGCGGGTGGCCCCGGCACCGCGACGGGCTGGGAGCTGACGGACTGGGTCGAGGAGGTCCTTCTCAAGACCGAGGATCCGCAAGTCACGAATGACTGGATCAGCCACAAGATCCCGTTCACCGACCCGAAGATCAAGGCTGCCTTCGACAAGGTCGGCAGCCTCCTGTTCAAGGACAAGTACGTCGACGGTGGCGGCCCGGCCATCGTCAACGCCGATCTCAAGACCGTCATGGATCCCATGTTCACCGAGGACACGGCCGCGCCGGGTTGCTGGATGCAGAAGATCCCCGTCTGGTATGGCCCCGACTTCTTCCCGGACAAGCGGACCAGCGGCGGTGACTCGAAGTACAAGATCGGCGACGACGGGGACATCGGAATCTTCCCGTTCCCGACGATCAGCGACCAGTTCAAGGGCGCCGAGGGTTCGGCTGACTCGTTCATGGTCCTCAACGATCGTCCCGAGGTCCGCGCGTTCGCGGAGTTCCTGGCGACCCCGGAAGGCCTCGAGGGCTGGATCAAGAGCGTCGGCGTCCTGTCGCCGAACGTGAAGGTTCCGGCCGAGTGGTATGCCGACAACTACAAGCTGAAGGTCGCCAACGCGATCGCCACCGGCGCCACCGCCATTGGCTTCGACGCTTCTGACCTGATGCCGCCGGCCGTCGGCCAGGGCAGCTTCTGGACCGGCATCTCCGACTGGGCCAACTCCAACGGTTCGAACACCGATTCCGTGTTGCAGGCCATCGAGGACAGCTGGCCCAAGTAGGCGGCGAGTCGTCTCGTCGCTAGATCGCGGGGCGCCTCACCACCGGTGAGGTGCCCCGCCACCATTCCGGCAACTTCCGTAGGAGGGGCGAGGTGGCAGTGGACCGCACGCAGGTTTCAGGCTCGTCCGGCTCGCCCGGCTCGTCGCGAACCGTGCTGGTCGGCAGCCTGATCGGGCTGCTCCTCGCGGCCCTCGGCGTCAAGGTCCTGATCGACCCTCATGGCGGTCAGAATCTCCTCGCCGCGATCTATGACGCGCTCGGGAATGGCGCGGGCGCCGAGCTGGTCAGAAACGGACAGGGCGATCAGTTCATCGCCAAGCTCCTGCTCGTGGCCATCGCGCTCCTCGTCGGCGTCGGCGGGATCTGGCTCCTGTTCACGGGCGCGAGCTCGCTGGTCGAGCGCCTGCCGCCCAGGATCCGTGACAGCCTCCTGCCGTGGGTCTTCATCACGCCGGCCCTGCTGCTGCTGTCGATCTACCTCGTCTATCCGGCGATCGTCACCGTGATCGGCAGCTTTCTGGACAAGAAGGGCGCGTTCACTCTCGACAACTGGGCAAGTCTCGCCACGGGGCCGTTCCTGGAGATCCTTCGCAACAACG
>JACDAH010000055.1 GCA_013695505.1 Chloroflexota bacterium
AGGTTGCCACGACGACGGATCACGCGGTCGATGCCTGGATCGGCCCGATCCAGACGGTCTCGAACTCGGAGGCCGGGTTCGAGCTCGTCTACCAGGGCAGCACGACGCTCCTCGTCGAGCCGCTCCGGCTGCGACCCGGCGAGACCTGGTCGCTCCGGATCGTCCAGCACGCGAGTGTCGCCGCCGAGTGGTCCGCAACGCAGCGCGTTGCCGCCGGCGACGGCCCCGAATCAGGGTCGCGGGCGGTCGACCAGTCCAGGGTCGGAGCCGCCCGTCAGCCGCCACCGCGCTGAGATGGCAGGTCAGAACCTGCGGAAGCTGATGACCTCGGTCGGGGCTTGCTTGCCCGTGACCCTGATCGAGGAACGGGTCGCGAGTCCGCTCGTGGAGCGAGGACGGTGCGCCGGCCGAGGCACGGAGCGAGTCCGGCTCGATCCCGGTCGCCCGGGGCCCGAACGGGCCAGGTTCTCATCGACGGGCTCGACAGATCGCCGTCCGCTGGCCGCCTCATCGCCTGAGCGTGACCGCGGCACGCTCGCGAGGAAGTGATTCTCCGCGCAGCGGTCCATGACGGCGCCGAAAAGGAGCCCAACGGTCTGGCCGTACACCTTTGGCCAACCAGCGCCCGCCGCCGGCGGCATCGGGCGAGCTTCCGGAATCCAACAGCCCGCGGCCTGCGCGCCACGGGCTGTGATGGACGCCGTCGCGGGGCGACCGGCGGGGTTGACGAAGGAGGCCTTGGGGCTTAGAAGAGTCCGGTCGAGCTCGTCGGACAACGCGGGTCGACGCTCGTCTGACGCGAGTCGACACCCCACTGCTGAGCCGCCAGACCGAGCATCGCAAGGGCGAAGAAGATCGCGAAGAGGATCAGGTCCATCTGGGTCACCCGCGAGGATTTGGTACAGTTCACTAGGCCAAACGGATCGTACTTGGACTAGCACGCTATGTCAACCGGGACTTCTGGCCCATCCGACGAGAACGGCGGGTCGGCCGCGACCGCCAGCGAGGTCGACGTCGAGCGGGACTCCGACGTCCCGATCTCGACCCAGATCTACTGGCAACTCGCCTACCAGATCGACTCCGGCCGGCTGTTGCCCGGTGCCCGTCTCGCCCCGGTCCGGGAGATGGGTGCCGCCCTCAGAGTGAACCCCAACACGATCCGGGCGGTCTATCGACGACTCGCCGATGCCGGCTACGTCATGAGTCGCCACGGCGCGGGGACGCACGTCGCGGATCGCCCGCCCCAGCGTCGCGGGGCCGACGCGCTGGCGGGAATCGTGGCCGAGATGCTGCGCCGCGCCGCCCAGGCCGGCTTCGGCGCCGACGAGGTCGCGGCCGCTGCGTTCGCCGCCGCGACGGAGCGCAAGCGTCCCGGCCCCAAGGTCCAGATCCTGTTCGCGGAGTGCACCAACGCCGACGCCGGCTACGACGCCACTCGGCTCGGCGACGCGTTCCCCGACCTCATCGATGTCGAGGGCGCGCACCTCGACGATCTCCCGGAGCGGCTGGACCGCTTCCACTACGACCTCGTCGCGACGACGACCTTCCATGCCGACGAGGCACAGGCCCTTGTCCATGCTCGGGTTCCGGTCGTGGCGATGCTCGTCGGGCCCGGCTACCTCGAGCTCGTCCACGAGATCGCGGGGCTGCCGTCGGGGTCGCGGGTCGGGCTCATCTGTGCCTCGGAGCGCGGCGCCGAGAACATCGCCGAGACGCTGTCGCTGTCGGGGACCACGGGCGTCGAGCTGGTGTCGGCGACGATGGATTCGGACCGCGATCTCGACCTCATCGACCGGACCGCCGACATCATCCTGCTCTCTCGCGAGGCGATCGCGAGCGGCCTCGACCGGCGCTTCGATCGGCCCGAGCGGGTCCGCCGCTGGTCGTACGAGTTCGATCCGGCCGGATTGGAGCTCCTCCGCCGCGCGATCGAGCACGTGATGGCGACCCGCCGCCGCGAGGCGGTCGCCGCCGGCTGATTCGGGGTCATCTGACGCGCCGGACCTGCTCTCCCGATGAGGTCGTCGGCACGTCGGGCGCCAGACGATCTGGTGCGGCCGGTTCGGCCGGGCGGGCGCACCTGCCCCGGACCGCTCCCGGACGTGCCAGACTCGAACCGAC
>JACDAH010000022.1 GCA_013695505.1 Chloroflexota bacterium
TGGAGCTGGAGGTAGTACTTGACGATCTCGGTCGCGGCGTTGCCCTTCGTCCGCGAGTCGTAGGCGAACGCGAGGACGACGAGGTTCGAATCCTCGCGGGCGATCGCCTTCATCCCATCCGGGTCCGCGCTCGTCTTCGTCGAATTCTTCGGAACGAAGGCGACGAACCACGAGTGGAACGGCAGGCGTCCGCGGCTGTCGCGGATCCCGAACTCGGCCGTCCCGGACTTGCCCGCGACCACGATCGGCAGGTCGACGAGGTTGTAGGTGTGGCGGACCAGAACGACGTTGCGGGCGGCCTCGCGCATCGTCTTCAGGATGTTGCGCGATACGTCGAGCCGCCGGATCAGCTTGGGCTTGAACGGCCGGACCACGGTCCCGTCCGGTCCGACGATCTCGCGCACCATCTGCGGCTTGTAGAGCTTGCCGCCGTTGGCAAGCGCAGCGTAGGCGTTGATCAGCTGGATCGGCGTCACGACGTCGAATCCCTGGCCGATCCCCGCCTGGTACGTCTCACCCGGGAAGATCGACTCGCCGAGCTGGCCTTCCTTCCAGGCGTTGTTCGGAACGATCCCGGCCACCTCACCGGGAAGATCGACTCCCGTCGGTGCACCGAAGCCGTACTGGCGGGCCCAGTGAGCGAGGCGCTCGATGCCGAGCATGCCGGCGAGCTGGAAGAAGAACGTGTCGCTGGAGTGCGCGAACCCGCACATGATTGTGCAAGGGCCCCAGCCCCGATGGTTCCACTCCCAGAACTTCGTCCGGCCGAGGAGCAGGTACGGCCGGGTCAGGACACGGCTCTGGGCGTTGATCTTCCCGTCGCCGAGGGCGCCGGTTCCCGTGACGAGCTTGTAGGTGGATCCCGGCGGGTAATGAGCCTGGACCGCGTGGTTGAGGAGCGGCTTGTTCTTGTCCTTCACCAGCTTCGTGAATTCCCGGTTGCTGATGCCGTGAGCGAAATCGTTGTTGTCGTAGGTCGGCAGGCTGACCATCGCGAGGACCTCGCCGGTCTGCGGGTTCATCGCGATGACCACGCCCCGCTTCAGGCCGGCAGCGCGCATGCCCCACTGGAGCGCCTTCTGGGCGTTCAGCTGCTCCTTCACGTCGATCGTCAGCCGCAGGGAGTCGCCGGCCTGTGCCTGGCGCGTGGTCTCGAGGGTCTGGAGCTTGCGCCCGGTCGCGTCGCGCTCCACCGTCTCGCTGCCATACAGGCCCCGGAGGTCATCCTCGTAAAACGCCTCCAGGCCGGTCTTACCGAGAAGGTCGTCCGGTAGATAGCCCTGTTTCTTGAGCGTTTCGAGCTGGTCGGCGGACACCGGGCCGGTGTAGCCGAGGAGCTGCGACACGAGGGCTCCCTCCGGGTACTGGCGGCGGGCCTCCGACACGACCTCGACGCCGGGCATCGCGTCGCCCGCCTCGGCAAGGAGACGTGCCGTCGCCTCCGGGACGTCGTCGGCGATCCGGACGAGATCGAACCTCGATCCGGGGTTTCCGTCGATGGCCCCGTTGATGTCGCCGACCGGCATCGACAGGAGCGCTGCGAGCTTGGCGACGACTTCGTCACGGCGCTCCTCGGGGAGATCCACGGGCCGGACCTTCACGGTCCACGTCGACACGTTCTTGACGAGCACCCGACCCTTCCGGTCGTAGATCAGGCCGCGCGACGAGGGGATTGCCTGCTGGACCTCGCGGTTCCCCTGGCTCAGGGCCGCGAACTGGCCGCCCTTGACGACCTGCAGATAGAACAGGCGCGTCGTGAGCCCGCCCAGCGCGAGGATCGCCGCAATGCCGAAGATCAGGAACCGGGATCCGGGGCGACCGGTGATGGGCCGCCCGTCAAGGTACGGGTTCATCGGGCCGCCCGTTCCTCGTCCGCGAGCCGATCATGGATGGACACCAGGAGGGGTCCGAAGATCGCCGCCAGGAGCACGTCGTAGACCGCGCCGGGCAACACGATTCTGAGCGGGTCGCTGAGGGCTGCCGGCGGGCGGAGAACCGAGAACAGAACGACAAGGGTCATGGAATAGACAAGGCTCAGAAGTGCGGTGGCGATGATGGCGGCGATCGGACGGATCCGCGCCAGCGACCGAGCGAGGACGCTCGTGGCACCGACGGCAAGGAGCAAGGCGAACGCTGTGCTCCCCAACGGTCGCTGCGCCAGGGTGTCGAGAGCGATGCCCCCGACGAAGGCCCACACGAGCCCGCTGTCGAGTCCAGCGGCGACGGTCCAGACGACCGCCATGACGAAGACGAGATGCGGCTGGGCATCGCCCACCCGGAGGTATTGCGTGATGGTCGATTCGAGTATGGCGGCCACCGTCGCTGCGATCGCGGCGACGAGCAACGTCATGGCGGTCCGATCCTCGGCGAGCCCAGGGTCGCGCGCCCTGCATCGTGCGTGAAGTCCGACGACCTGCGGCGGCGGTGACTGTTCAGCGGCAGTATCCCACGCCTTTACAGAGCCCGGCAATGTTCGGATTGCCGCAGAGGCACGAGATCCAGCGGCGCCGCCTGATTGCGCGTCTACCCCCGCGCTGGCGGTTCCACGCACCCGGCTCATCAGGGCGCCGGTTTCACGTGAAACCGCCGCGTCCAGGCCCGGCCGGCGGCATTCGTGAGCTCGCGGCGCCAGCAACGCCTTGACGGTTTCACGTGAAACCCTGTTTTTAGCGATGCAGGTGCGCGTGCATCCGCGGGTGAGCCTCGATTGATCGCAAGGCAATCGGCCGATGCGATCATCGTTGGACCAATCCCCGCGGGGCTCAGGGTGATCCGAATGCTAGAATTCTGCTTCGTGAGCGCATCGAATCGGCGGTTCTAGTGGGTCAGACGATCGCCTGTGCCAACCAGAAGGGCGGGGTCGGCAAGACGACGACCGTGGTCAATCTGGCGGCCTACCTCGCCCTCGCGGGTGAGCGGGTGCTGGTCATCGACCTCGATCCCCAGGGAAACGCCACCAGCGGCTTCGGGATCGACCGCTCCACCCTCCCGGCGACGATCTACGACGTGGTTCTCGGCGACACCCCGTTGGCCGAAACCATCGTCCAAACGGCGATCAAGCAATGCGATCTCGCACCCGCATCAGTTGCGCTCGCCGGCGCGGAAGTCGAGCTCGCGGCGGCGGATCAGCGAGAACGGCGTCTGAAGCGCGTACTGGCATCGATCCGCGACGAATACGACTACATCTTCATCGACTGCCCACCGTCGCTCGGTTTGCTAACCGTCAACGCTCTGACGGCCGCTGACTCCGTCCTCATTCCAACACAATGCGAGTACTACGCCCTGGAAGGCCTGTCCCAGCTGATGGCGACCTTGAACCTGGTCCGCGACAATCTGCATCCGGCGCTCGGGATCAAGGGCGTCGTGCTGACGATGTTCGACGGTCGAACCAACCTGTCGGCCGACGTGGCGGGCGAGGTCCGCAAGCACCTCGGCCCAGCGGTCTTCGACACCGTCATCCCGCGCAACGTGCGGTTGTCAGAGGCCCCGAGCTTCGGACTCCCGATCGCCTTGTACCGGAACGACTCCCGTGGAGCGATCGCCTACGCCGAGCTCGCAGACGAGCTGCGCCGCCGCGACGGGCACACGGTGCCGATCTCGGAAGACAAGAGCCCGTTGGATCGGACCGTGGCATCCATTCCGGCGCGAGTCGATGCGACTGCACGCGAGGGCGTCGCGGTCGGAGTGCCGCAGTGACCGTCCGCTCCGAACGCCATTCCGGTCTCGGCCGAGGTCTGGCGTCGCTGATCCCGCAGCGCAGCCAGCAAGCCGCCACCACCGAGATCCCGATCGAGCGAATCCGGCCAAACCCGCGCCAGCCGCGCCAGCGGATGGACCCGGCCGAGCTCGAGAGCCTCGCGGCGAGCATCCGCGAGCACGGTGTCCTGCAGCCGATCCTCGTGACCGAGACGCTCGACGGCTATCAGCTGGTGGCCGGTGAGCGACGGTTCCGCGCCAGCCAGCAGGCCGGTCTCGAGCGGATCCCTGCCGTCATCCGTCAGCTGGCCGATCGCGAGCAGCTCGAGCTCGCTCTTGTCGAAAACCTCCAGCGTGCCGATCTTGGTCCGATGGAGGAGGCAAACGCCTATCGCTCACTCGTCTCGGAGTTCGACCTGACCCATGACCAGATTGCTCAGCGTGTGGGCCGGGCCAAGTCAACGATCACGAACACCCTGCGCCTGCTCGATCTCGACCCCAACGTCCAGGAGGCGCTCGTCGAGGGTCGCCTGAGCGAGGGTCATGCCCGTGCAATCGGCGGTCTCCCGCCCGAGCAGCAGGCTCGCGTGGCGGCCACGATCGCCGACCAGGGCTTCTCGGTTCGCCAGGCCGAGGAGCTCGTCCGGCGCCTCCGCGAGCCGCGGGCTCCCAAGGCCGCTGCCGCGCCGCGCGTGCTTGAGCCGGATCTGGAGCGCGTCGAGGACGATCTGCGTCGCCGGCTCGGCACGAAGGTCACCCTCGCCCGGTCGCGCAAGGGCGGCCGGATCATCATCGAGTTCTATAGCGACGAGGAGCTCGGACAGCTCTACGACCGCCTGATCGGAGGACCTGCGTGACCGAAGAAGCCACCCAACCGCGAGCCGGCACGACGGGCAAGGTCCCGAGGCGATCCAAGGCTGCGGGTGGCTCCGACTACAACGCCGCGAGCATCCAGGTCCTCGAGGGCCTGGAGGCCGTCCGGCGCCGGCCCGGGATGTACATCGGCTCGACGGACGAGAGCGGTCTCCACCACCTCGTGTGGGAGGTGGTCGACAACTCAATCGACGAGGCCATGGCCGGTCATGCCACGACGATCTACGTCCGGATCCTGACCGATGGGACGGTTGTCGTCCGGGATGACGGCCGCGGCGTGCCCGTCGGCAAGCACTCCACCGGCAAGGACGCGATGGAAGTCGTCCATACCGTTCTCCACGCCGGGGGCAAGTTCGGCGGCGGCGGATACAAGGTCTCTGGCGGCCTCCACGGCGTCGGCGTCAGCGTCGTGAACGCGCTATCGGTGTGGATGCGGGTCGAATCCGCCAGGGACGGCGGCGTCTGGGCGCAGGAGTACGCACGGGGAAAGCCGTTGGGCCCCGTGAAGAAGCTCGGCCCGCAGGGCGACCGGCGGGGCACGCTGACCACGTTCCGCTCCGATCCCGAGATGTTCGAGACGACCGAGTACTCCTTCGACACGATCAGCCAGCGTCTTCGTCAGTCCGCCTACCTCACGAAGCGCGTCTGGATCTCGCTGATCGACGAGCGGAACGATCGCGAACGCTCCTTCTACTTCGAAGGGGGCCTCCAGTCGTTCGTCCGGCACCTGAACCGGAACAAGGAAGTCCTCGACAGCAAGCCGATCTACGTGGAGCAGCGCGACAAGACCACGCTCGTCGAGGTCGCCCTCCAGTACAACGACACCTACACCGAGAACGTCCTGTCCTTCGCCAACAACATCAACACCCCGGAGGGCGGGTCGCACGTCACCGGCTTCCGAGCGGCCCTGACGAGCGCGCTCAACGACTGGGCTCGGCGCGCAGCCATCCTCAAGGACAACGATCCAAACCTGTCCGGGGACGATGTCCGCGAAGGTCTGACCGCGGTCATCAGCGTGAAGCTCACCGACCCCCAGTTCGAGGGCCAGACGAAGGCAAAGCTGGGCAACCCCGAGGTCAAGGGTCAGGTCCAAGCCGCCGTTGCCGGGGCGCTCGGCCAGTACCTCGACGAGAACCCCAGCGACGGGCGCCGGATCATCGAGAAGTGCCTGACCGCCGCGCGGGCGCGCGATGCGGCGCGCAAGGCCCGCGACCTCGTGCTCCGCAAGGGGGCGCTCGACGGCCTGTCCCTGCCTGGCAAGCTCGCGGACTGCCAGGAACGCGACCCGGCCCGAAGTGAGCTCTACATCGTCGAGGGCGACTCCGCTGGCGGCTCGGCCAAGCAGGGGCGCGATCGGCGGTTCCAGGCCATCTTGCCGCTGCGCGGCAAGCTCCTCAACGTCGAGAAGGCCCGCCTCGACAAGATCGTCGCCAGCGAGAACGTGCGGCCACTGATCATCGCGCTCGGAGCCGGCATCGAGGGGATCGGCGACAGCTTCGACATCGCGAAGCTGCGCTACCACCGGATCATCATCATGACCGACGCCGACGTCGACGGCGCCCACATCCGGACCCTGCTCCTGACCTTCTTCTACCGCTTCATGCCCCAGGTGATCCAGAACGGCTACCTCTACATCGCGCAGCCGCCGCTCTATCGCATCTCGACCGGGAAGATCACGAAATACGCCCAGTCCGAGAAGGAACGCGACCGGATCGTGAAGGAGATGGATCGGAAGAACGTGTCGGTCCAGCGGTTCAAGGGCCTCGGCGAGATGAACGCCGACCAGCTCTGGGACACGACGATGAATCCCGAGACCCGGACCCTGCTCCGCGCCGAGATCGACGATGCCGCAATGGCCGACGCAATCTTCACCATGCTGATGGGCGAAAAGGTCGCGCCGCGCAAGCAATTCATCAACACCGAGGCACGCAAGGTCCGGAACCTTGACGTCTGACGTCCGCTCCGTCGGGCGTGTCGAGCAGCTCGTCGACGTCGCCCCGCACCGCTGCTTCGCGTGCGGGGCCCTCAACGAGCACGGACTCCATCTCGACCTGCACGTCGATGGCGATCTCTCCTGGACCGAGCTCGCGCTGCCCGACCGATTCCAGGGCTGGGACGGAATCGCCCATGGCGGGATCATCTGCACGATCCTCGATGAGGTCATGGCCTGGTCACTCGTCGCCACCGACAATTGGGGCCTCACGGCCCGGCTGAACGTGGA
>JACDAH010000027.1 GCA_013695505.1 Chloroflexota bacterium
CGACGCCCACGCCAACCCCCACCCCCACGCCCACGCCGACACCGACGGGAACCGCCGCGGCGACCCCGACGCCCACGGCCACGCCCGTCTGCACCTTGCCCAGCGCCGGCTTCACGTTCACGACCTCGCCGGCGAGCAACAAGGCACCCGTCGCCCTGCGCGTGACCGACACGTCGACGTCGGTAGCGTGCGGGATCACCAGCTGGCTCTGGAGCTTCGGTGACAACACGACCTCGAACGTCCAGAACCCGACCGTCGGCTCGCCCCACACGTACCTCGTCGCCGGCACCTACACGGTGACGCTGAAGGTCACCAATGCGGCCGGGTCGCGAACGACCGGCGGCGTCCAGATCGTGGTGAAGCCATGATCCGGCAGACGTCGCGCGAGCGTCGCCAGCCGCGCACCACCGGCCAGGCCCTCGTTGAATTCTCCCTCGTGCTCCTGCCCTTTGTCGTGATCCTGATGGGAATCATCGATCTCGGGCGCGGAATCTACATGAGCGACGGCGTCACCCAAGCCGCTCGGGAAATCGCTCGGACCACCGCGGTCCACCTCTGTGCCCTTCCGGCCTCGTGCGTCATCGGGTCGAGCACGGAGACCCAGGCCACGATCGCGACCCAGAAGAACCTCATCCCTGGCCTCTCGAGCCCCACCGCGAACGTCGCGATCGCGTGCACGACCGTCAAGGACGTGGTGGTCACGACGCCCTGCGGCGCGGACAGCAAAGTCACCCACTACATCCGGGTCACCGTGAAGGTTCCGTTCTCGGTGCTGACGCCGGTACTCAGCATGGTCGCGCCATCGACGTTGCAGGCGACCGCCCACATCGAAGTCCCATGAGGAGCGCCGATTCCATGCGAGCATCCGCGAATCCCGATCGCCCGCGGGGTCAGGTCCTGGTGATCTTCGCGCTCGCGCTCGTCGCGATCGTCGCGATGACCGGGCTGGTCCTCGACGGCGGGTCGACCTTCGTCCAGAAGCGCAACATGCAGAACGTGGCCGATGCCGCCGCGATGGCTGCCGCGTACGCATACGGCAACTCAACCGCGACCGACGATGCCACCAAGCGTTCCGTCGCGACCGCGGCAGCTCGGCAGGTCGCGACTGCCAATGGCTATGCACACGGCCTATTCAACGTCGCCGTGGACGTGAGCCTCGACGCGCCCGGGGGCGCCGGCCGCCGCATCACCGTGGACGTCGCCAAGCCTCACGCCAACACCTTCTCCGGGATCGTCGGCATGCCGTCCTGGAACGTCTCGACGACCGCGACGACCCTTGCCGGCCGCCCGAATGCGGTCCAGGGCGCGATGCCGATCATCTTCAATCGGAAAGCGTTCGACATCAACGGCGCCGGCCCGACGCACCCGGTCACCTACGATGAGCCCGGCAGCGGCTCGACTGACGTCCCGTCGACCTCGACGATGTTCAACTGGACCATGTACTGCGACAACTGCAACGCGGACTCCAATACCGTCGACGACCTGATCGATCAAGGTGGCGCCCAGGGCAGCGTCAGCCTCGCCGACAAGATCTCGCCCCTCAATGCCGGCGCCCACACGACTCTGTTCTCCGACTTGTCCCTCCATGTCGGCGAGGAATTCGCCGTGCCGATCGTGAACGACGCCGGCATCATGGTCGGCTGGGCGATGTTCCACCTGACTGGCGCCGTCGGTGGCAGCTCCAAGCAGATCAGCGGCTACTTCGTCACCCCGTTCAGCGGCTCGAACATGACGATCATCGACGGTGTCGCCGCCGGCGGCGCCTTCGGGACCTACATCGTCAAGCTGGTCAACTGATCAGGCAGATCATCACGATCCACAGCGCAGGGCCGCGATCTCCGGATCGCGGCCTTCGCATGATCCGGCGGCCAGACCGCCGTCCGTCGGGGTGCGACCGGCCTAGCGAATGCCGGTGTCGAAGCTGAGCTGGACCAGCGCCAGGGCCGTGCCAACCGTCACGTCCGCCGGCTGCGCATCGCCCATCAAGCCCTCGACCGGATCCGCCTGGACCCGGTAGCGGCCCGCCGGGAGCGTCACCACGAACGCGCCCTTGGCATCGGTCTCGAGCTGGGCGACCTCGGTCCCCGTCGCGTCGATGATGTGGATCGTTGCCCCCACGACCGGCCGGTCGGCGCAGTTCGGGTCGTTCGGCCGGACGACCGGGCAGACCGGGCCGGCGGTTGCGACCCCGCGGATACCGACGACGCCACCGGTCGTGCCGTCGCCACCGCCTCCGGGCACTCCGGCGGGGACCGCCGGACCATCTTCGCTGAGCAGTTGAACGGTCCCATCGGTGGCGACCGAGTAGAACCAGTGGTGTCGGTCGATGCAGCCGGCCGGGCAGTCGCCCCAGCCGATCTCGATCGTCAGGTCGTAGCCGGTGGCCGTCGGTATGACGGTGTAGAAGCAGCATCCCCCGATCAGGTTCGGGTCCTGCCGCTTGAGGCCGGCGAACCGGGGATCCGTCGCGAGGACCGCCGCAGCGGCGGCTTCCGGAGAGTCGATCGTCGTTGCCGAGGGAGCCGCCGAGGGGGCGACGGAGGCTGTGGGACCGGTTGACGCGGAGGGGGTCGCAGGGCCGCTGCACGCTCCGATCGCGAGCACGAGGGCCAGCAGCGTCGGGATGGCATGAGGAATGGCGGGTCGCGGTCGGGGGTCTGAGGTCATGGCGCCGCGACGATCATTGCATGGCCCCGGTTCCCCAGTGATCTCCGTTTCGGCGTCAGCGCCGGGCGGGCTTGTCCCGGACAGGGAGGCGGGATGCCTCGCGAAGTGGCGCGACGATGCGCTCGATGGCCTCGAGATAGGGCTTGCCCTCCTTGCGCTCGGAGAGCCACACGAGATAGCCCGCGTCGCGCCGGGCGATCTCGCCGAGCGACCAGCCAGCAAAGAGCCCGAAGTCAAGCACCGGTCCCGATGGCCGGCCGGGCGGAGGACCCGCCGCCCCGGTCCACGGGGGCGCGCCGGCAGCTCGGGCCGTATCGCTCGGCGTGCGATGGGCGTCGAACGCGGCGCGTTTTCTCGGGTCCTTCAGGAGGTCGTAGGCCGCGTTCAGGCGCGTCATCGTCCGATCGTCGCCACCGAGATCCGGATGATTCGCTCGGGCCTTGGCGTGATATGCCTTGCGGACGGCACGCCGATCGGCCGCCGGGTCGATTCCGAGCACGACGTACGGATCGGGTCCCTGTGTCGTGGTCACGTCAGCCAGCTTCCGGGGGCCGGTGATCGTGCACGCCGGGCCGCGGCCGCGTCATCGGCCACGCGGCCAGAGTGGCCGGACCGGCGCATCCGGACTGCCCACGACCGGACGGTCGTTCCAGTCGTCCCGGGCCAGCGCGAACACGTCGACCACGACCGCTCCGTCCGGTCCGGTCACGACCGAATGCGGCGTGTCGCCAACGATCCGCCACGACCCGCCCGGCCCCAGGACCCGCTCTTCGTCACCGACCCGGAACGTGACCTCGCCCTCGATGACGAGCCCGCACTGCTCGTTGGCGTGGCGATGCTCGGGCACGATGGCGTTTGGCGCCAGCTCGACCACCGCGACGGTCAGCCGCTCCCCCGCGACGCGGCGGGCCACGACGCCCTCCCAGACCTGGATCGGGACGAGATCGGCCAGGTCGGCGAGATTGGTCATCGAGCTTCTCCGTCGGCTGCTGGGCCCGACTCCTCACCACGGACCCGAGTCACGCCAGCCTACCCGACGTTCGGCTTGAGAGGGCCTTCCGCCGTCCGCGGCGAGGAGTATCCGCTCGCCGACAGTCCGGGGTCACACGGTGATGACGACCTTGCCCCGGACGCGTCCGGCCTCCATGTAGCGGACAGCGTCCGCCGTGTCAGCCAGGGAGTACGTTCGGTCGACGACCGGCCTGACCTTGCCCTCCTCGATCAGCGCCTTCAGCACCAGCAGGTCGTCCTTGTTGACCTTCGCAAGGAAGAACACCACGCGCCGGTTGCCGAGACGCGACGCCACGACCGCTCCCGCCATCCGAGCGATCGGTCCGATCCACTGGCCGTTGCCCGGCCCGATCAAAACCACCGTCCCGTCGCCGGTGACTGTCCGTCGCAGGTCCAGGATGGAGCGGGTGCCGCCGGGATCGAGGATCACCTCGTAGGACGGTCCGGCTCGCGTGAAGTCGTCGCGGGTGTGGTCGACGATGTGGTCGGCCCCGAGCGAGCTCACGAGGTCCAGATTCGCCGTATTCGTGACGGCGGTCACCTCCGCACCGAGCGACTTCGCGATCTGGACGGCGAACGTCCCAACGCCGCCGCCTGCGCCGTTGACAAGGACTCGCTGACCCGCCTGGACGCGCGCCTGGTCACGAACGGCCTGGAGAGCGGTCATACCTGCGGTGGGAACGGCGGCAGCCTCCCCGAAGGTCAGGCCGGCCGGCATCGAGACGAAGTTCCGCCCGCTCAAGTACTCGGCGAACGCGCCGGAGCGGGACCCGAACACGTCATCGCCGGGCTTGACGTGGGTCACGGCCGGGCCGACCACCTCGACCGTACCGGCCGCATCCACGCCGAGGACATTCATCTTCGGCTTGCGCAGCCCCTCGCCGA
>JACDAH010000074.1 GCA_013695505.1 Chloroflexota bacterium
CACGCCTGGGACCACTCGACCGCGGCGGCCGTTACGAGACCGGCGACGCGTCGGCGGCCGGTCGACGGGGCTTGCGCCGGGGTTGGTGAGCCGCATCGGCCTTCTCGACCGGCGCCATCTCGACCGGCACCATCTCGACCGGCGCCATCTCGTTCGGCGCGTCGTCCTTCGACTCGATCGCGTCGATCGGGGTCGGTGCCTTGAAGGCGAAGTCGCGAGCGATCGCGAGGCCCTCGTCCGCGGTCGCGATCAGGCCGTGGCCCGTCCGCTTCGCGACGAAGCACGCCCGGTCGGCGGCCAGCAGGATCTCCTCCGCCGAGAGGCCGTCGCGCGGGAATGTCGCAACGCCGATCGAGACGCTGACGAGCATCCCGGCATCGTTCCACGGCGTCCCGGTCTCGCCCAGGGCATGGACAGCGGCCCGCACCCGCTCGGCGACGCCGATCGCGGCCTGGGCGTCGGTCCCCGGCAGGAGAACCGCGAACTCGTCCCCGCCATAGCGGAAGACCCGGTCCGATTCGCGGCCTGCGGCCTCGAGCGCCCGCGAGATCTCGGCCAGCAACCGGTCGCCGGCCTGGTGGCCCAAAGCGTCATTGACCAATTTGAAGTCGTCCAGGTCGAGCATGATCAGGCTGAAGGCATCGTGGGCGACGACGCTCCGCGCCAGCCAGTCCTGGAATGTGCCGTGGTTGAGGAGCGCGGTCAGGTCGTCGGTCTGGGCCCGGATCTCGACCTCCCGATGGACCTCCGCGTTCTGGAGCGCGATCGAGACCTGGGCGGCGAACAGCTTGACGAGCTCGAACTCCTCCTCGCTGTAGACCGCCTCGGCGCCCAGTCGCTCGAGGGTCAGCACGCCGGTGGCGCCATCGCGACCGCGGAGCGGCACGCAGATCAGGCTGCCGTCCATCGGGCCGGCGTCCCGGAACGGGAGGACACGTGGGTCGTTCAGCTCATGGAGAACGAGCGCCGGCTCGTTGTGGGCGACGACCCACGTCGCGAGGCCCTCTTCGCCGGGCAGCCACGGCTCCAGGTACTCCGCAATGTGGACTCCCTTGGCTGTCAGCGGGCGGAGCACGCCGGATGCCCGGTCAAGGAGCTCGATGGCGAGGTTGTCGTACCCGACCAGATCGGACAGCCGGTCCGCGACCTGGTCGAGGATCGCCCGAGGGTCGAGCGTGGTCAGGATCGACTCGGTGATCTGGAGAAGCGCCCGCTGGTTCGCCAGCTGCCGGGCGAGGGCCTCGGACTGGGCGCGCAGGAGGCCGGTGGCGTCGGCGTTGGCGAACGCCTGGGCGGCGAAGCTGGCATAGATCACGAGCAGGCGCAGGTCGTCGTCGCGGAACTGGTGGAGGCCGAGCTTTGAGAGGACCAGGACGCCGAGGATCTGGTCCTCGTAGGTCATCGGGGCGAGCAGCATCGACTCGTCGAGCTCGTCGTCGGTGCCCGGGATCGTGTTGGCTCGCGGATCGGCGCCGGCGTCGGGCAGGTTCTGGGCGGCCCGGTGCTCGGCGACCCAGCCGGTGATTCCCTGGCCGAACTTGACCGCAAGCTGTTCGGGGGTCTCGTCGATGTACTCGCCGACCTGGCCCTGCATTGCGACCGGGATGAGGTCGTCGCCCCGGAGCCGGTAGACGCGGACGTTGTGGTAGTCGATGAGCTGGCGGAGCTCGGTCGCGATCGCCACCCCGATCTCGTGCTCGCTGCCGAGCCGCGACAGCCGCGCCCCGAGCTGCTGGATCGACTGGAGCTGAGCGGCCCACGTCGCCATCTTCTCGAAGTTCTGGGCGTTCTTGATGGCAACTGCGGCCTGCTCGGCCAGGGCCGCCATCGTGTCGAGCTCGTCGGCCGACCAATCGTGCGGCGCGTCGTGATAGACGTTGAGCAGGCCAAGGAGCTCGTCGCCATCGAGAAGCGGCGCCGTGCAGATCGTGTCGAAGCCCTCCTGGACGACGGCGGCGCGAACGTCGCCGGCCCGCGGGTCGTCGCGGTAGTGGGTGGAGAAGATCGGCCGGCGGGCAGCGGCGGCGAGCGTCTGCAGGGAGCGGCCCGGGACATCGAGGACGGACTGGAGGTAGCGCGGCGACAGCCCGCGGCTGACCTCCCCGGCTGCGCGTCCATCGGGCCCGCGCAGGAAGACCGCGGCACGATCGCCGCTGAAGAGGACCATCGCGTGCTCGACCAGACCGTCGAGGATCCGGTCCAGGTCGAGGCGGCTGCCGATGTCCGACGCCACCCGCCGGAGGGCGTCGGCGCGGTGGAGCTGGTGGGCGATCTCGTCGGCTCGGCGGGCTGCCGCGACGATCGAGCCGATGCCGGTCGCGAGCTCGGCGAGGAGCTCCGCCTCAAGCCCGGTCTGGTCGCCGTCGGGATCGGCAAGGATCTGGAGCGCGCCCCACGCGGCGTCCGGCTTGGGGCCGGGGATGGCGATGGCGACCTCACGCGGCCCGGCCCGGCCGTGGCCAAAGCCGCCGAAGCCGTCGCCCTCGACCGGGGAGGTCTCGCCGCGACCGAACAGGTCGATCGCCGACCCGAGCGCGCCGTACGTCCGGGGCAGATCTGGCAGCCGCGTCGCCGGTGCCGCGGCGCGCGGCACGAACCGCTCGCCGCGCAGCTCGTAGAT
>JACDAH010000102.1 GCA_013695505.1 Chloroflexota bacterium
CGGAGCGGCGCCTGGAGGAGCGTCGGCTCTCCAGGCGACGGAGGCGGGCCGGGTCGTGATGTTGAGCGCCGGCCGGAACAAGGCGCCGGACCCGGGCGATCAGCCCGAGCTGGCGTCGTCGGGCTTGGGCGGCTCGACAAGCCGGTAACGGAGGGCGAACGCGACCGCCTCGAGCTTCGAGTGAACCCGGAGCTTGCCCATGATGTTCTGGACGTGCGTCCGGAGCGTGTTCGGCGCAATGAACAGGCGCTCGCAGATGTCCGGCGTCGAGAGCCCTTCGGTCAGGGCGCGCAGGACCTCGAGCTCACGGGCCGTCAGCGGCTCGACCGTCCGCCGCTCGTCGCCGCGCTCACGGGCCGCAGCCACCCGGCGGGCGATCTCGACGATCACCGAGCGGGGCAGAAGTGTTTCGCCGGCATGGGCTGCCCGAACGGCCTGGACGACGTCCTCCGCCGCCCGGTCTTTGGTCAGGTAGCCGTCGGCGCCCGCCTGGATCGATTCCAGGACCGTCTCGTCATCGGTCAGGGCGGTGACCATGACCACCCGGGCCGCGGGCCAGCGCGCCTTGATCGCGCGCGCCGCCTCTGCGCCCGTGCCGTCGGGCAGGCGGTAGTCCATGAGCACGACATCGAGCCGATCACGGGACATCGTCCTGGAGTCGGCGACGGTCCCCGCGATCCCGACGACTTCCATATCCGGCTCCCGGCTCAGGAGCGCGGACAGCGCGTCGGCAAGAAGCTGGTGGTCCTCGACGAGCAGGACGCGAATCCGCTTCGGCTCCGAGCTCAACATGCCCTCCACGACGGTCGAATCTCGACCCGCTGCCTGTGCCGTCCGCGGAGCATACCCCCAGCGAGCTCGGACCGACGGGGCATCCGGCTGACATACTCGGCTGGTGCATCTTGCCTTCCTCGGCCTCGGCCAGATCGGTGGCTCCATCGCGCGGGCCGCGACGGCCACCGGGCACGCGACGCGGATTAGTGCCTGGACCCCGAATGGGGCCGGGCCTGGCCTCGCGGAATCCGACGGGATCGTCGCAGCGGCCACCGCCGCGGACGCAGTCCGGGGCGCCGATCTCATCGTTTTGGCCGCCCCCCCGCTCGCCTGTCTCGACCTGCTCGACGATCTTGGCGGGCCGCTGGGCCGGGCCCTCGCTCCGGACGCGGTGATCACCGACGTCGCAAGCACGAAAGCCTCGATCGTGGCCCGCGCCCGCATCCACGGCCTGCGCTTCGTGGGCGGCCACCCGATGGCCGGTCGCGAGCTGGCAGGCTACCTGGCCGCCGATCCGGGCCTGGTCCGCGACCGGCCGTGGGTGATCGTTCCAGCGAGTCCAGTGGACGTGGCGGCAGACGCGCGCGTCGTCGAGCTCATCGCCGCCTGCGGCGCCCGCGCGGTGCGGATGACGGCGGACGAGCACGATGCCGCGGTCGCCTCGGTCAGCCACCTTCCCCTCGTGCTGTCGGCCGCGCTCGTCGAGACGATGTCGACCACGGCCGGCTGGCCCGAAGCGCGCCGGCTGGCCGCTGGCGGCTGGGCCGGGATGACCCGCCTCGCTCGCGGCGACGTCGAAATGGGGACCGGGATCCTCGCGACCAACGGCGCCGCCGTTGCAGACCGACTTCGCTCGCTGCGGGCCGTCCTCGATGGCTGGCTGGCCGAGCTCGAGGCCGATGAGATCGATGCCCAGACCGTTCGGACGCGCCTCGCGCTGGCCCACGACGCTGCCCGGTCGGGCGACGACGACACCGCGGCTGGCCGTCCGGCTGCGGACCTCGCCGACCCCGACGGCCCGCGATGACCGACGAACTCGTCCTCGTCGTCCCGACCTCGACGGTGATGGCGGCGCTAGGTGGCGGAGCATCCTGGCTCGGCATTCGCCCGGCCGGGGAGCTCGAGCTGGCCGATCTCGTCCGTCGCCACGGAACGTTCCGGCCGCGGGCCGAGATGGAGAGCGATCCCGGCTGGAAGCAGGTGATCCCGTATCCGGTCCTGCGCGACGGCGACGCTTGGTACCTGATGCGCCGGACGAAGGCGGGCAGCGACGCTCGGCTCCACGATCGCTTCTCGATCGGCGTCGGCGGCCACGTCAATCCCGGGGACGGCGGGCTGGACGGCGACTTCGGCCCGGCGCTCCGGCGAGAGTGGCACGAGGAGCTGGAGGTGGACTTCGTGCCGGACTTCCGGTTCGTCGGGCTGCTCAACGACGATTCGAGCCCCGTCGGACAGGTCCACCTGGGGCTCGTTTACGAGGGCGATGCCGCTGGGCGCCAGGTGTTGATCCGTGAAACAGACAAGCTGAGCGGGTCGTTCGCGACCGCGGCCGAGGTCGCTTCGGTCAGCGACCGCCTCGAGACGTGGAGCCGGATCGCGTTCGAATGGCTCGACGGTCGCGCGGCAGTACGATGACCGCAGGAGGTCGTCGGTGAGCCACCGTCTCGATCACCGCCGGAAAGTCGCGGCGGCACTCCTGTCCCTGGCCGGGTTGCTCCTGGCGTTCGCGGCCAATCCCGTCACGGCGGCGACCCAGGGCTCGATCGTCGTCCTGCCGGCGACCGGCGAGGTCGACGGGTTGATGGCCGACGCGATCGCGAGCGGTCTCGACAGCGCCGCCGCGAGCGGGGCAGTGGCCGTCGTGCTCCGCCTTGACACTCCCGGCGGCAGCCTCGCCGCGACCCAGCGCATCGTCACCTCGCTTCTGACCGCAAAGGTGCCCGTCATCGTGTGGGTGGCGCCGGCCGGCGGCTTCGCAGCGAGCGCCGGCACGTTCATCACCCTCGCCGCGAACCTGTCGTTCATGGCGCCCGGCACCCGGATCGGGGCGGCGTCGCCCATCGACGGCTCCGGCCAGGACATTCCCGGCGTCCTCGGCGAGAAGGTCCGCAACGACGCGATCGCCTGGATCACATCGATCGCCGAGGAGCGTCATCGGCCCGTCGGCTGGGCGGCATCGACCGTCGCCGAGGCTCATTCCGCCTCGGCGAGCGAGGCCGTAGCGGTCGGCGCGGTCGATGGGATCGCGGCCACGATCGACGAGGTCGTCGCGGCGGCCAACGGGCGGACCGTAACGGTCGCGGGGCACGACGTCGTCCTGGCCCTGACCGGCGCGCCCGTCGAGCAGCTGGTGAGCAATCCGCTCGGCGGCCTCCTGCGCCTGCTCGCGAACCCGAACGTCGCGTTCCTTCTGTTCACGGCCGGCGCCCTCGCCCTCCTGTTCGAGATCCAGAACCCGAACGTGCTGACCGGGATCCTCGGGCTGGTCGCGATCGCCCTCGCCGCGGTCGGTTTCGTGAACCTACCGACCGATGTGACCGGGCTCCTGCTGGTCGCGATCGGGCTGGTCCTGTTCGCCCTCGAGCCGGCCATCCCCAGTCACGGGTTGCTCACGGTCGGCGGGGCGGTTGCGTTCGTCCTCGGTGGCTCCGCGCTCTACACCCAGGCGGACCGGCTCGGTCCGGCGGTCCGCGTCGCCACGCCGCTGCTCCTCGTCGCCGTCGTGACCGCGGCCGGTTTCGGGCTCCTGATCGCGACCACCGCGATCCGGACCCGCCGGATGGCCGGCCCGCGCGAATCGATGTCCGCGCCGCTCGTCGCCGGCACTCCCGGCGAGGTCCGCAGGCCGCTCGAGCCGATGGGCTCGGTCTACGCTCGCGGTGAGGAGTGGTCGGCGCGGACGGCCGACGAGCGCCCGCTGCCGCGGGGGACCGCCGTCCGCGTCGTCGGCAGCGACGGTCTGACCGTCATCGTCGAGCCCGCGCCGTCCGGGCTACGCTGAAGCCCCCACACCCGAAGGAGTCCATGTGGAACTCGCCGTCGTCCTCGCGGTCGTCGCCTTCGTCGGCGTCGTTCTGCTTGTCGTCCTGTATCTCTCGGTCCGAGTCGTGCAGCAGTACGAGAAGATGATCGTCTTCCGGCTGGGCAAGACGAACGACGGGATGGTCCGCGATCCGGGTCTCCGCTTCCTCGTCCCAGTCATCGACCGGCCGGTCAAGGTCGACGTCCGCGAGCGGTTCATCGAGGTTCCGAGCCAGACGACGATCACGAAGGACAACGCTCCGATCAACGTCGACTTCCTGATCTACTGGCGGATCGTCGACCCACTCAAGAGCGTCGTCAACGTCGAGAACTTCGCGGGCGCGCTCCAGGGCGTGGCGACGACGACGCTCCGCGCCGTCATCGGCGACATCTCGCTCGACGAGGTCCTGTCCAAGCGCGACCAGATCAACGAGCTGCTGCGGGTCAAGCTCGACGAGCAGACCGAGCGCTGGGGCGGCAAGGTCACGACGGTCGAGATCCGCGAGATCATCCCGCCGCGCGACGTCCAGGACGCGATGAACCGCCAGCTCACTGCCGAGCGCACGCGGCGCGCCGTCGTGACCGAGTCGGAGGGCAATCGGCAGGCGGCGATCAACAACGCCGAGGGCCAGAAGCAGTCGGAGATCCTCAAGGCCGAGGGCGAACGCCAGGCGGCGATTCTGCGGGCCGAGGGCTTCAGCCAGGCGCTGACCCGAATCTACGGCGCGGCTGCCGGGATCGACGAGAAGACGATGGCCCTTCAGTACCTCGAGGCGCTCAAGGCCCTCGGCAACAGCCCCTCGACAAAGTTCGTCATCCCGACCGAGTTCACCCGCCTCCTCGAGCCGATCGTCGGCTACGTCGGGAGGGGGATGGCCGCCGGACCGAGCCGGGGTGCCGGTGGCGAATCGGGCGCCGGCGACGGCGGACCGACGGAGCGGTGACCGGGCGAGCCCCGGACAGACTGCTCGACGCGCCGCGGACCGGGCCGGACGAGGCGGGCATGAAGGGAGCCGTCGAAGCGCTCGGCGGTGTGATCGTCCGGCTCCGATCGCGCGACGGACTGAAGCTCGCCGCCCGCTGGCTGCCCGCCGAGGCGGGCCGTGTGGCGGGCGACGACCCAGCGGAGGGTGCCGCCTGGCAGCCCGATCCGTACGAGGCGATCCTGCTCCTCCACGGCTGGACCGGCTCGATCGCGCCCGACCTCGTCGAACTCGGCCCGACGCTGCGCCGGACGGCCGGCGTCCTCGCCCTCGACTTCCGCGGGCACGGCGACTCGGCCGACGCCTGGACGACCTTCGGGCTCCACGAGGTCGAGGACGTCGCTGGCGCCCTCGCATGGTTCGGCGAACGAGGCGTCCGGCGGGTCGCGCTCGTCGGCTCGTCGATGGGTGGCGTCGTTGCGATCGCCGCGATCGTCGTCCTCGGCGACGGGACGCTCGCCCAGGCGGATGTCGAACCGATCGCGCCGGCGGCTGCCGCTGGGCCAGCGCGACCGCTGATCGTGGCTGCGGTCGCCGAATCGATCGCCGCGGACCTTCGCACCCCGATCGCGAACCGGATGCCGCTGCCGATCGGCGGCGTCCTCCGGCGCGCCCTCGCCGGGCGGATGTTCGCGCAGGCCGGCCGGAAGGTCGGCGGCGACCTCCGGGCGACCGAGCCGGGCCGGATCATCAGCCTCGTCGAGCCGGTCCCGCTCCTCCTGATCCACGGCGGCGCTGATCGCACCGTCCGGCCCGCCGACGGACGACGCCTTGCCGCGATGGCCGGACCGTCCGCGGAGCATTGGGAAGTGCCCGGTGCCGACCACCGCCAGGCACACCGGACCGCACCGGCGCAATGGGACGAACGGGTGTCCCGCTTCCTCCGTGCGGCGTTCTCCGGCGCCCGGGAGGTGGTGCCTATAATCCACGCGTCGGGCGAGCCGACCCGTGATCCCGCTTCCACCGCATCGGAAGGAGACTGATGGCGGCCAAGATCCTCGTCGTCGACGACGACCCGAACGTGCAGCGCCTGCTCCAGTACACGCTGAAGCAGGAAGGCTATGAGGTCGTCATCGCCTCGGACGGTGCTGAGGGTTTCCGGCTGTGGGGAGCCGAGGCCCCCGATCTGATCCTCCTCGACGTCATGCTGCCCAAGCTCGACGGGTACCAGGTCGCGACGAAGATCCGGACCGAGGAGGGAACGACCGGCCACGTCCCGATCATCATGCTCACCGCCGAGCGGGAGGTCGAGCAGAAGGTCCGCGGCCTGCGTGCGGGCGCCGACGACTACCTGATCAAGCCGTTCCATCCAGCCGAGCTGATGGCGCGGATCAAGAGCCTGCTCGCCCGGTTCGCGCCCGCCGAGACGATGGTCGGGCGACCGCCCCTGGGCCGGGTGCTCGCGCTGTATGGGGCGAAGGGCGGGGTCGGGACGACGACGATCGCGATCAACGCCGCGATCGCGCTCCACCGCGAGCTCGGCCGCAAGGTCGCCCTGGTCGATGGCAACCTCCAGTTCGGCGACCACCGCGTCTTCCTCGACCTCGGGCTCGACAAAAAGTCGATCGTCGACATCGTGACCGCCCCGACGATCGACCAGGACCTCGTCCGGCAGGTCATGGTCAAGCACGATTCGGGCGTCGACCTGCTCCTCGCCCCGCCGTCCCCGGAGACCGCCGAGCTGGTCACCCAGGACCACATCCCGGTCATCCTCGAGCAGCTCCGGGCGCTGTACGACTACGTCCTGATCGACATCGACAAGCGGCTCGACGACATCAACCTCGGCATCCTCGAGTCGGCCGACACGATGTTCGTGGTCATGACCGCCGACCTGTCGTGCCTGAAGAACGTCCGGCTCGTGCTGGAGACCATCGGCCACCTCGGCTATGAGTCGAAGAAGGTCCAGCTCGTTCTGAACCGCTCGAACGCGTTCACCGGGATCAACGTCAAGAATGCCGAAGGTGCCTTGAAGCGGACGATCGACCACCAGGTCATCAACGAGTACCGGGGGGCGATCAGCGCCCTCAACTCGGGCGCGCCGTTCATGTTCACGAAGGCCGATTCACTCCTCGGGCGCTCGCTGCTGGACTTCGCCCGGGTCGTCGACAAGGCACCGGTCGTGGCCGGGGTCGGGGCGCCGGCGCTGAGCCGCGGCTGACAATCGCATGGCCTGGCGGGCTCGGCTCGTGGCCCGGAGTCGCGAGACCTCCACGATGTGCGCGCTCCGCGAAGACTGCGCCCCGGCACTCGGGTCGGGCGGGGTGCCGGATGAGTCCCAGTGCAGGTTCGGTTGATCGCCCGGTGAGCGTCGCTCGGTAGGGTCGTGGGGTGCTGGCCACCCTGCTCTCGTCCACTCTCGTCGGACTCGACGGCCGGACCATCCGGGTCGAGGTCGATGTCGCAC
>JACDAH010000126.1 GCA_013695505.1 Chloroflexota bacterium
CCTCGTAGAACAGGATCGTCACGTTCCGGCCGCGGAGCGCCGGCACCTTCGCGATCGGCCGCGCCAGGACCTCGCGCATCGCGTCCGTCGTGCGCATGACGAGCTCGATGTCCGGCCATGACAGGACGTCGACGTCGAGAAGATGACGATGCCGCCAGCCGACCGGCTGGGCATCCGGCGGGGAATCGACGATCGGGACCTCGAGGGCTGCATCGACCACGAAGGTCTCCCGATCGGTCAGGGTCATCCGACCGGCGCCGCCGCCGCGGCCACGACCGCCCGCTCGATGTTGACGCCGTCGTCCTCGTCGATCTCGGAGAGCTGGACCTTGACGACCTCTTCGCGCGACGTCGGGACGTTCTTGCCGACGTGGTCGGCCCGGATCGGCAGCTCGCGATGGCCACGGTCGACGAGCACGGCCAGCCGAATGGCCTGCGGCCGGCCGAAGTCGACGAGGGCGTCCATCGCGGCTCGAATGGTTCGGCCGGTATAAAGCACGTCGTCGACGAGGACGACCGTCGAGCCATTCAGGTCGAACGGAAGGTCGGTGCCCTTGACGACCGGCTGCTGGGCGATGAGGGACAGGTCGTCGCGGTAGAACGTGATGTCGAGGGCGCCGACGGGGACGGTCGCGCCCTCGTGCTCGGCGATGGCGGCGGCGATCCGGTGGGCGAGGGGGACGCCGCGGCGCTGGATCCCGACGAGGGCCAGACCAGCGGTTCCCGCCTGCTTCTCGACGATCTCGTGCGAGATCCGGATCGTCGCCCGCCGGATCTCGTCCGCGGTCATGATCTGCCGGCCGGTCATCGCTCCTTCCCGGGCCTCTCGGGGCTCCCTAGCGACCTCACGGGGCCGACCGAAGGTTGGATCCGAAGCATAACCTCATGGCTGTCGCACCTGAACGACCATGCGCGACGAACGCAGTACTCGGTCAGTAGACCGAGACGGTCACCCAGGTCGTGCCCTCCCATGACGGGCAGCCGCAGATGTCGAAGAAGTCCGGGGTGTACAGGTCGATGATCCGGCCAAGCCCGGCGTTCGCGGCCGGACCGTAGTCCCCGATCACACGCTCCAGGCAGCCGCCGGCGCCGCACACGATGATCGTCGTCCCGCGCGGCAGCCGCATCGCGGTCGTCCCGTGGCCATAGAACGTCGCGTAGCCGCTCAGCTCGTATCGCGGCGGCTTCTGGGCGGACCCGCCGTGGGCTGCCGGGACCGCCACATGGGGCCGGTGCGGGATTACCCGCTTCGGCTCCTTGCCTGGCTCCGTCAGGAGCGTCGAGGAATCGATCCAGCCGGCTGCGCGGAAGGCGCCGTCGAGCGGCGCGACCGTCTTCTCGGTTGCCGAGGACGCCGGGACATGGACCGACTGGAACGTCGTCGGGTCGATCACCGAGGCGGGCGCGGGCCCAGCCGATCCGGCAATTCCCGGCAACGCACCCAGGGCGAGGGCGGCGGTGAGCGCCGCGCCTACAACCATTCGGGACTGCCGCAATAGACGCGAACCATACAACTTCAGCGGCTGTCGCAGCGGAAGCCGGTCGGGCCGCGCAACACGCGGCGCCCGCGGGATCAGCGGATGATGATCACCGGGCCGGCGACCGTTTCGACCGTTCCGACGCCGTGGTCGGTCCAGGCGAGGAGCTGGATCTTGCCGCCGGCCGTGGCGCCCGCGTTCCCCGATTCGGCCCAGACGAGCGTGCCGTCGGAGATCGAGAAGCCCGCCGTCGCGAGCTTCCCGTCGAGAAGCGGCGTCTTCAAATTGACCCTGCCCCCGGAGCTGTCGACCGCGTACAGGCTCAACCGCCCGACGGCCGGGTTGTCCTTGTTGGCGATCCAGACCGCGAGATGGGTCCCGGTGCGGTCCCAGCGGGCATCCCAGTCCTCGATCTCGCCCGACACGATCGTCGTCTCGTTGCGACGCGTCGCCTGGTTGTCGGCGGGCGATTCGGGCGGCGAGCTCGTCGCGGCGTCGCGGGAGGTCGTGCTCCAGTCGCCAATCACCAGCCGTCCGGAGTCCGGCGCAAACCCTGGATCGTCCGTGACGCGGATGGTGCCACTCCAGTAGACGGCCTTCCGGCCCGTGGGATCGACGGCCGGCCGCCAGGCCTGACCGGTCTCCCCCAGGCTCGTGACCTTGCGTGACCGGGGGTTGAGGGCAAACGAGCTCGGCTCCAGCCCGGTCCCGGCCCCGAGCTCGCCGTCCACCGTGCTACCGACGATGGTGTCGTCCGTCCACGAGCCGAATACCGAGCGGTGGTCCGTCGTCACCGGCTTCGCATTCCGATCCCCGACTTTCCAGAGGTAGATATCGGGACCGACCGACCGGTCGACCGGACGGGCGGTGAACGCGAACCAGTCGCCCGATCGCGAGTAGGACGCGGACTGGCCGACGAGGATGACGTTGCGGGCGATCTCGATCCGGCTGCCGTCGGGCGACGGCGTGACCTCGACCGTTGGAGACGGCGATTCGCGCGGCGGCTGCTCGGACGGCGCAACCGTGCCGGGCGCCGATGGGGTTGGCTCGACCGCTGGCGAGGTCGCGGCCAATGAGGGCCGTGGCGGCGATGCGTTGGGCGACGCCGTCACGGCAGCACTGCGGGTCGGCTCGGGCGATCCGCTGGCGAGGGCGACCACCGACACAGTCCCGCTGTTGCCCGCGGGCGAGTCGGAGTTATAGACGATCACGCGTTCGCCATCGGCCGAACCGAAGACGCTCTTCGCGCCCTGATCGAGCGTCACCCCGTGATCCTCGGTCGGCGCCGTCGAGTCGCACGGCTGGGGCGAAGACGCCGGGCATACCTCGTCGACGTTCGCCGACTTGATCATCAGGGCGCCGTCGGAGGCGCGGGCCACGTACTCGAACTTGCGTTCGACCGGAATCGGGGTGACGCCGGGCGCCGACGCGGCGCCGGCGGCCGACGCGGCACTGGATGCGAGAGCGACGTGAGCCGGCGACTCCGTCGTGCCGTCACCGCCGAAGCGCTGGGAGGAGGTCAGCGTTCCAACGGCGACGGCAACGACGAGAGCCGCGGCAAGGACTGCGGAGGGAGCGAGGAGGGTTCGGTTCCAACGGCGGGCGATTCGGCTGCGGTCGTCCCGGAACCGGGCCTCTGCCTCGATGGCGGCCGCCGTCCGTGCCCACAGGTCGCGCGGTGGTGAGGGCATCCGGTCGAGCAGTGCCCGGATCTCGAGTCGCTGGGTCTCGTAGGCGGCGGCGGCGGACCGGCACGCGGGGCAGCCGGCGAGGTGGGTCTCGAGCCAGCCGGCCTCGGCGGGATCGAGCTGGGAATCGAGGCGGTCCGACAGGTCGACCTTGGCCCGGACATGGCTCGACGGCCAGTCGTCGGGACGGCTGGTGCGGTTGCGCCGGAGGTTCATCGGGCGGCCCCAGAGCGGCGATCGCCGGCCGAGGCTGCCTCGTCGACGGCTGCCTCCGCCTCAGCTTCGGCCTGGCGCTCCACGGCGAGCGCCTGCCGCAGGCTCTCGCGAGCGCGGGTCAGGAGGGCGCGGGCGGCGACGTGACTGACGCCGAGGGCGGCGGCCAGCTCCAGCCCCGTCAGATCGTGGAGCTCGGCGAGGAGGAGAGCGGCGCGCTGCCGCTCGGGGATCCGGGCGAGCGCCCGCTGGAGGTCGCCGGACAGATGAGCGTCCATCACCAGGCGCTCAGTCGACGGCGCAGCGCCGTGGCTCTCGCCGGTCCATGGCAGGAAACGGACGATCTTCTGCCGGCGGATGTGGTCGAGCGCCACGCGGTGGGCGATCTGGTACAGCCAGGCTCGGGCGTTCTCGGGCTTCTCGAGCACGTTGTAGTTGCGGTACGCCTTGACGAACGCGTCCTGCGTCAGATCGGCGGCGAGCTCGGGATCCCGGAGCATCCGGATCAGGTACGCGTAGATCTCGTTGTGATGTGCCGCGAACAGGTCTTCCACGAAGCCGGCGGCGGCATCCTGCTCCCAGGTGCCGCTCACGGCCGCGCCCCCACCGAAGCCCCGGCTTGCGCCGATTCGGTTGTCGAGCGCGCCGACCATGCAACCTCCGAGTCCGATCCTGACGGGGCCGATGCGCGCGACGCTTGCCATGCGCACCGTGGTCCGAAGACGTGGGTACCGGCTGTCTTGTGACGCCGTCCCCCCAGCGGCGTGGCCGACATCAGCCGGATGCCTCCGCCGGCGCCGAAGCCGTCCGTCGCGTTCGGGTCAGCAGCTCCTCGACCGCATCCTCGGGCGAGACGGGGTTGACCGGCAGGCCCGTCCCGAGCTCGAGGCCGGCGATCTCGCGAAGGCGAGGATGGATCTCCCAGTGCCAGTGGTAGGTGGCATCAACCTGCTCGCGCAGCGGCGCCGTGTGGAGGACCAGGTTGTAGGGCGGCCCGTCGAGGGTGACCGACAGCGACGCCAGGACCTGGCGGAGCGCCTCGGCCGTAGCCGCAACAGCGGTGTCTGTGGCGCGCCCGAAGTCCGCGTCGTGGCGGCGCGGCACGACCCACACCTCGAACGGCGAACGCGAGGCGAACGGCGCGAACGCGACGCTGTCATTGTCGTGCCAGATGAGTCGATCCGGGCGGGCGCCTTCGGTGCGGACGAGGCGGCACCACGGGCATTCGCCCTCGCGGATCACGAAACGCGCGGCGCCACCGAGCTCTTCGGCGATCCGGTGCGGGATCTGGGGCAGGTCGTACAGATCGAGACAGAGATGGTTGGTCCGCGCGCCCGCCTGACCGCCCCAGTTCTGGACCACCTGGAGATGATCGGTCAAGGCGGTCGTCCGGGCATCGGCCAGAGCGGTCCGGGCGGCGCGGAGCAGGGCGACGATCGTCTCGCTGCCGACGGCGTGGAGCGCCCGATGCTCCCCCGGCGGGGCCACGATCGTGCGCCAGCTGCCGCTCGCCCGGACGTCCTGGAGCGACACCTGGGCGACGCTCCCGTCGAGCTCCCGGGCCTGCGCGTCCGTCCCGATGACGTGGAACGCAAAGTCCTTCAGGATCCGCAGGCGGACGCCGTCACCGGCGGGCAGCCGGCAGTTCTGGCAGTCGCCGCCGTCATCGATCTGCTCGGCGGACCGGGCGAACCGGTCGCGATGGAACGCGCGATCGACGACCGTCGCGACCCACCAGCCCGTGATCGCGTCCTTGCGCAGCTCGAACAGGCCGGCCGTCACCTCAGCGAACCGCGGCGAGTGCGCCGGCCGGCGGACTGGCGGCAGGATCCGTCGCCCCGAAGCCGGCCAGCTCGACTCCGATCCGGGCGCTGAACGCCCGGGCGAAGACACCGGCCGCGGCCTCGACCGTCGTCGTTGACGGCAGCTCGTCGGGCCGGCCCGCCTCGCGGGCGATCGAGGTCGAGACGACGTCCGGCATCCCGCAGGCGTCGATCAATTCGAAGCCGGCGAGGTCGGGGTCCACGTTGAGCGCGATCCCGTGATAGCTGACGCCCCGTTCGACCCGGATCCCGAGCGCCCCGATCTTGCGCGGCGCGTCGCCGGCGGAGAGGACCCAGCAGCCAGGGTGACCGTCGCGGCGCTCGGCGGTGACGCCGGCGGTGGCGCAGGTCTCGATCATCGCGGCCTCGAGCGCCCGTACCAGCGGCCGGACCAGGAGGCCGCGCCGGGACAGGGCGAGGATCGGGTAGGCGACGAGCTGGCCGGGCCCGTGCCACGTCACCTCGCCACCGCGCTCGACCCGGATCAGCTCGATGCCGCGGGCGGCGAGCTCGGACGATGTCGCCCGGACGTGCGAAACGTCGGCCTGGCGCCCGAGGGTCAGGACGGCGGCATGCTCCACGAGGAGCAGCCTGTCTCCGACTTCGTCCGCTGCCCGGGCCGCCGCGAGCGCGCGTTGGAACGACCAGACCGTTCGGTAGTCGGCTCGACCGAGCCACATCGCCTCGAGCGGGCCGGTCTCGGGCCGGTCGATCGGGCGGAAGAACCCGGGACTGCCCACCGACTCCTTCGCCGATTGGGGCGCGCGATCGTCCGGAGCGTCGATCAGGGAATTCGCGTCCACGGCCGCACGATAGCAGGGGATGGGTTGGCGTCCCGTTGGCTGCCCGCCGCAGCCTGGGTCAGGATCATCGTGGCGAGGCGATCGTATTGGCCCGGTCGTTGATCCCGCTGACCTCGATGTCGAGGAATACCGCGGTTGGGGTTCCGTCCACGTCCCACGTACCGTCGATCACCATACCGACGAGATGACCGTCGTCCGCCGCGAGCCAGGCGTCGGCGGCCCCCGTCGTCAGCCCGGCCAGCTTGGTCGCATCGTCGGCTGCGGTTGCCCGGTAGTGAACGGATGGCTGACCGTTTCGACGCTCGCTCGCCAGCTTGTGGAGGCCCGGCGACAGGCTCTCGAAGGCGGTGGCCAGGTCGATCGGCGACAGCGTCGTGAATGCGGCATCGAAATCTGCCGCCCCGCCCGGGCTCTTCGCCCAGCCTGCAGACCCCTCCTTGAGCCATGCCTCATCGCCGATGACGATCGCCTGGAGCCGCCCGCCGGCGAAGCCGTCGACGCCCGTCATCGTGAACTCGGCCGCCGGATCCGTGCCCTGGACAAGTGTCGATGCCATCTTCACCGTGCCGTTCGGCGGGGTGGCGGGCACGAGGCCGCGGCTCTCGACCGAGACCCGATACGAATCGAGGTCCGCGAGCGCGTTGGCACCGTCGACCAGGTCGGGTCCGTCGCCGGCCGGCTCTGGTCGGAGCGTGGGCACCTCGTCGATTTCGACGGGGGTCGCCTCCGGGGGTTCCGGCGTGGCGACGAACCGCGATGGACGGGGCGTCGCGGTGGGGACCATCAGATCGCATCCCGCGAGGAACGTGGCCGCGAGAACGATGAGGGCTGCGATCGTCGCCATCGGGTGGCGATGGGCGGCGAACGGGCGGCGGGCGGGCATCGGGACCCCGGCGCGGTGATGGTGATCGCCGGAGCATAGTCGTCAGGCGGAGGCGGCGTCCTCCAGGGTCGTTCGGACCAGGGCGGCTGCCGGCCGCTCCTGCTTGCCGTCGCCGCGGTCGCTGGTCTCGATGACCGTGGAGCCGATCCGGTTCCGTCCCTCGGTCTTCGACGTGAAGAGGGCCGCGTCGGCGAGAGCGAGCACCCGGTCCCAGTCCGGATGCGGCGGAATCGCGACGGCAACCCCACCGCTGATCGTCAGCGTCGTGTTGCCCGACAGGCTGGAGGGGATGGACAATCCCTCGATCGCGAGCCGGATCCGCTCCGCGACCTCGAGCGCCGCCGCGAGCTGCGTGTTCGGCAGGATGGCAAGGAACTCCTCACCGCCGTAGCGATAGATCGTGTCGCGGCCGCGAACGATCCGGCCGAGTTCGGCGGCAACCAACCGCAGCGCTTCGTCGCCGGCGACGTGTCCGAGCGCGTCGTTGAGCCGCTTGAAGCGGTCGAGGTCGAAGATCAGGACGCCGCATGGCGCATCGGACTGGCTCAATGAGACCGCAAGCAGGCCGAGATCCGTCTCGAGCTGGCGCCGATTGGCGAGACCCGTGAGCGCGTCCGTGGTCGCATGGCCGCGGAGCACCCGGTTGAGCCGGCGGAGCTCCAGGTCGTGGTCGATGGAGCGGAGGCGCGGCCGTTCGAGTAGCTCGCCGCCGGCCCAGCCGATCAGACACCCGATCAGGGTGTCGACCGCGATGTCCGTGCGAGCCGAGCCGACGATGTGGCCGAAGCCGGTGATCAGGGCGATCGCGCCGAATGCCGCGGCGTACCCGACCAGCCACGCGGTCCTCACGGGCCTCGGCCACGCCAGGAAGAGGGGGACCGCGACGGGAAGGGTGGCGAACGGGCTGTTCATCTGGAGCAGGGTCCCCGGCTCGAGGGCGAGCGTGATTGGCAGCCCGATGGCCGGCACGAACGCGAAGAGAAGCGTCAAGCGGATCATGCGTCGCCGCGACGCCAGCGAGGCGAGAGGATGGAGGGCGGCGACGGCTGCGGCCTCGGCCGTCCACAGCGCGAACAGCTCGAGACCGCGTGTGGGGTAGCGCAACCCGAGCAGGACGGCCGTGCCGAACAGGATCGGGGGAACGATCAGTGAGCCGAGCCGCAGAGCACGTCGGAGCTCCTCCAGCTGGCGGACCCGGTCGCGGCGCCGGACCGAATCGCGGCGAGCCTCCGGCCGGGCGAGGATCGGCGCCACCGAATCGGTCAATCGGTTCACGCGAGAGTCCGTCGGACCGCGTCCAGCCCCCGGCGATTCGCCCGCGACCGGACCCGCGCGCGCGAAGAAAATGGGGCCAGAGGACGCCTGCCGGTTGATCGACAGGATCCGAGCGATGGGATTCACCCCACCAGCCTAGGCAGCCCACGGCGGCGGCGACAGCGGCTCATGCGGCAGGACCACGCCCCCATTGGTCCGACATGTGTCTACGTCGTTTGGGCTGGGCCCCGAACCCGGTTGGCGGGTGGGCTCCCTCGCTCTCCGTAGACCGTTCTAGGCCCACCGGTCGGCCGGCATCCCCCGAGCGGGCCGATGGCGGCGCAGCCACGGCGGCATATGGTCGCCATGACCTCCCGTCCCCGAGACCACGTTCCGTGCCGCGTTCTCGGCAGCGAGATCCGGCGGCTGCCGAGCAGGAGAGCCATGCACCAGAAATCCATCATCACCGGAGTGGCCCTGGTGATCGCGACCGCCGGCCTGGTTGCCTGCGGTCAGCCCGCCAAG
>JACDAH010000138.1 GCA_013695505.1 Chloroflexota bacterium
GACCCGGGTGTTCGAAGGGTTCCTCGGCCTGCTGAACCGCCTCGGCGAACGAACCCCGGTGGTGCTCATCCTCGAGGATATGCACTGGGCGGATCGATCCACGCGAGATGTCGTGGCCTTCATCGCCAGGAACGTCCGCACGGAGCGACTCCTGGTCCTCGCCACGTTCCGGACGGACGAGCTCCATCGTCGCCATCCGCTCCGTCCGTGGCTCGCGGAGATGGATCGCGCGCGAGGGGTTCGGCGGGTCGAGCTCGAGCGGCTCAGGCGGGATGAACTGGCGGCCCAGATCGAGGCGATCACCGGCAGCCGACCGGACGCAAACCTTGTCGACGCCGTGCTGCGTCGGTCGGATGGCAACCCGTTCTACGCCGAGGAGATCGTGGCCGCGGGTGACGAACGGATGCGTTTGCCGGAGACGCTCCGGGAGGTCCTGCTCGCCCGTGCCGGGACGCTCAGCGACCTCGCCCGGGACATCCTTGATGTCGCGTCCGTCGGCGGACGCGTCGTGGACCATGAACTCCTCGCGGGCGCGTCGGCCCGGCCGCAGGAGGAGCTGGGCATCGGACTGCGCGAGGCGGTCTCGGGCCAGCTACTGGTCGCCACGACACAGGACGGGCTCGAGACGTACTCCTTCCGGCATGCGCTGCTCCAGGAGGCGGTATACGACGACCTGCTTCCGAATGATCGTCGCCGACTCCATGCCGCCTTCGCGGCGGCGCTCGCGGCTCGACCGGCCCCGGCCGGAGCGCGCGCGGCTGTCCATCATGCGGCGCTGGCGCATCATGCTTCGGCAGCTCACGAGACCGATCGAGCCCTGGCCGGTTGGTTGTCGGCGGCCCGGGCGAGCATGGAAACCTACGCCGCCGCAGAGGCCGCTCACGCGTACGATCGGGCACTCGACCTGTGGGATGTGGTGGACCCCGGCCGGCGGCCCACCGGGGTCGACCTTCCGGGCATCCTCCACGAGGCGGCGGCCGCGCGGTTGCTGACGGGTGACTTCGCGACCGCGCGCGATCTCGCGGAGCGCGCCGTCGCGCAGTTCGATCCCGTGCCGGATCCGCTTCGCGCTGCCGTCCTGCGTGCTCGCCTCGCCCGCGTGAGCTGGACGCAGGGAGACGGCAATCGCGCGCTCGCGGTGCTCGAGGACGCCAGTGACCTGCTCGAAGGCCTGCCGCCGACGGCCGATGGGGCTCGTGTCCTGGCGGTGCTCGCCGGCACGCTCATGCTGCGCGGTTTCGCCGAGCGCGCCACGTCAGTGGCCGAGGAGTCGATCGAGATGGCTCGAAGCTGCGGTGCCGCCGGACCCGAGGCCCACGCTCTCGCCACGCTCGGGGTGTCTGTAACGCAACTCGGCGACTGTGCCCGCGGGCAGCGGGCGCTCCGCGACGCGCTCGCGCTGGCAAAGACGCTCGGCGAGCCCGACGACCTGGGGCGAGCGTATGCGAATCTCAGCTCCGTGCTCCAGATCTGCGGTGACCTGGACGGGGCACTCGCCGTCTCGCTCGACGGGGCGGATTGGGCCGCGAGCATCGGCATGGCTCGGACGTACGGCGCGTTCCACCGATCGAATGCGGCCTCCACGCTGGTGGAACTCGGTCGCTGGGACGAGGCGCGCGCGCTGCTCGCTTCGTCCGAATCGATGGCGCTGCCGGGCGTCGTGGCGCTAGCCTGGGCGACGCAGGCGGGCCCGCTCGCGGTCATGACCGGCGACTTCCCGGCCGCGCATCGGATCCTGACGACCGCCGAGACGGCGATCGAACGGATGGGCGATGCGCAATTCACCGGACCGACGCTTCACGGCCTGGTGGATCTCGCCCTCGCCGAGGGCCGGGTCGAGGATGCGGCACGATTCGCCGAAGACGGCATCGACCGGCTGGACGCGACCGAGGACGCGAACTTCCAGGCGTTGCTACGGGCCGACGCGGTCCGTGTGGGAGCGGAACAGGCCGCGCGAGCACGGGCACGCCGCGACGCCCGGGAACTCGAGGGGATCGTCGCCTCGGGGCGGCAGCGGCTGGAGGAACTGCGCGCGATCGTGGACACCCTTCCAGCCGATAGCGGCATGGCTGGGGAGCCATCGGCCTTCTTGGTCGAGGCGATCGCGGACGCGGCCGACCTCGAAGGAGCCGCGGACCCAGATGCGTGGTCGGCCGCCGTCGCTGCCTGGGTCTCCCTCGGCCGCCCGTATCGGATCGCCTGGGCTCGATACCGGCAGGCCCAGGCGATCGTCTCGACGGGACGGCCACGCGGCGAAGCAGAGACGCTCCTCCGCGAAGCACATTCGGCTGCCGTCAAGCTCGGCGCGGGCCCGCTCGTCGGAGCCATCGAGGGGTTCGCGCGACGTGCCCGACTCTCTCTCGCGCCGCTGGCGAGCGTCGACTCCGGGCCTGGCGGAGTCGTACGGAAGGCGGCGACCCCGAACCGGGCGATGGGAAGCAGGATGGAGGGTCGCGCTGAGCCGGATCAGACGGAGCCGGATGAGGCGGAGCGGGCCGGGATGGAGGGGACCGGGACACGACCGGTCCTGGTGGCGCAGGCAAGCCTGCCCGTAGCCCTCACGGAGCGCGAACGGGAGGTGCTGGCGCTCCTCGCCGAGGGCTACACCAACCGACGCATCGCGGAGACCCTGTTCATCAGCGAGAGCACCGCCGGGGTCCACGTGTCCAACATCCTGGGCAAGCTCGGAGTGGCGAGTCGGGTCGAGGCGGCAGCCGTCGCGGTCCGGATCGGCCTCGTCAGCTGACCTGATCGGCGCCCACATGCGCCGAGCGCGGGCCGGTACGAGGCCGGTGCGCTTCGCGGCAGCCGTTGCGCCGAGCGGGGACCGGTGCGCTTGGCGCCAGGACCGTTCCAACCGACACTGGAAGCCAACGATCAGGGA
>JACDAH010000196.1 GCA_013695505.1 Chloroflexota bacterium
GGACGATCGAAGCGGACCAGACGAACGCCTCGGTGGTGGTGGGCGAGCGCGCGATCGTGAAGTGGTTCCGGCGAGCCGGCCCGGATTCGTCACGCGCGGCGACCCTGATCGCACACCTCGACGAACGCGGGTTTCGCGAGATGCCGGCACCGCTCGGATCCCTGGTCTGGCGATCGCCATCCGGCGCGGATCTCACGCTTGCGCAGGGCGCCGCGTACCTGCCCGGCGCCGTTGACGGCTGGGACTGGTGCCTCGCCCGTCTCGAGCGGCACGTCGCTCACGGCGCCGGGGAGTGTCCGACCGACTGCGATCCGTGGATCGGCGCGCCGCTTGGACGGCTCGTCGAGAGACTCCACACGGCGCTCCTCACGCCATCCGCGGCGATCCCCACCCCGACCACCGTCGCCCATCCAGACGCCGTCGTCGCATGGCACGTCCTGGCTCTGGCGACTCTCGACGATGCCATCCGCCTGACCGCGGAGCAGGATCCGGCCGCCGGCGCGGCGCTCGCCGCGATCGAGCCGGCGATCCGGGCCGACCTCGAACGCCTCCCGGTCGGCCAGCCCACGCCGATCCAGCCGGTCCACGGCGACCTCCACGTCGGCCAGATCCTCGAGTGGTCCGGTGGGTTGGCCGTCATCGACTTCGATGGGAATCCGGCCCTCGGGAACGACGCAAATGCCCTCCGTCAGCCGGTCGAACGCGACATCGCCCAGATGCTTGCCAGCCTCGATCACCTCGGCCGGGTCGTCGATGAGCGAACCGCCGGTCATGCCCGCCGGATCATCGACGACTGGGTCGCCCGCACCCGTCGCGAGTTCGTCGGCGCCCTGGACGCGGATTGCACCCTTCTCGCCGCGTTCGAGGCCGAGCAGGAATGCCGCGAGCTCGTCTACGCCGCCCGATTCCTGCCCCGCTGGCGGTACGCCCCGCTCGCGACGCTCCTGGCGCGGTACGGAAGATGAACGCCGGCATGCGACGATCCCTCGCGTGAACCCGCTCCTCTTCCTCGCCGATCTCGAAGCGAAGCCGGAGTGGCTGAACCTGCTCGCCGATCGGCTCGCCGTCGCCAACCCGTTCGAGGCTGCGCCGCGCGACATCGACCGGGTCCTGCTCCTCGGAATGGGCAGCTCGCGCTACGCGGCGTCGATGGCAGCGATCGACCTGCGAGTGGCCGGAATCTCGGCCGTCGCCGAGCCGGCGTCGATCGACGCGAGCTGGCCACCGGATCCTCGGATGCTGGTCGTCGCGATCTCGGCCACGGGCGAGAGCGCCGAGACGCTCGATGCCATCGATCGGTATCGCGGTCGCGCGCCAGTTGTGGCGCTGACGAACGCGCCGGAGTCGACGCTGGCGGGCGGCGCCGATTTCGTCGTCGAGATGGGGGCGGGCGAGGAGGCGGGCGGCGTCGCGTGTCGGACGTTCCAGCACACCGGGCTCCTGCTCCGGGCGCTCGAGAGCCACCTCACGGGCCTGCCCGCCGACCTCGCCGGCCTCACCCGCCAGGTCGCTCACGCCACGGCGAACCTCCTCCGCGACAGCGGCAACTGGCTGCCCGATCTCGTGCCGGCTTTGGCATCACCCGACGGCCTATTCCTGATCGCGCCGATTGAGCGGTTCTCGTCCGCCGAGCAGGGCGCGCTGATGGTCCGCGAGGGTCCGCGGCGCGCGGCGATGGCCTGCGAGACTGGCGACTGGGCCCACGTCGACGTCTACCTGACGAAGACGCTCGATTACCGGGCGATCCTGTTCCCGGGCTCGCGCTGGGACAGCCAGGCGCTCGACTGGCTCGCTCGGCGTGCGTCGACGGTCGTCGCCGTCGGGCCGATCGGCGACGCCCTGCCGGCTGGAGTCGATCGGGTCATCTGTTATCCGGGCGACGACGACCCGGACGTGACCCGCCACGCCGAGGTCCTCGTCCCTGAGCTTCTTGCCGCCGCATGGTGGCGCCAGTCAGCCGTCGCGACCTGAGAGCAGCGTCCGCTCTTCGCTCCGCGCCCGATCCGCGCGCTCCGTGCGCCGATCCGGCCAAACGGTCATCCCCGGAACGTAGGGACGGGTTCCCGGGCCTTCCGGGCGCTCAGGACTTACCTCGTTAGCCGCCACCGGCTAATCGGAGGTAGTGAACCTGCTCCTGAGGCTCCGAGACCGGCCGAAGACTCCGTCCATGCGAATCTGGCCACGTCGGAGGACGCGGCGCGAGAGCTCGCGACGGGACGCGGCCGCTCGCAACGCGGTACCGGGGCTATCCCGCGGAGCGGACGAGCCGATCGGGGTTGGCACCGTTGGCGGCTGCCATCTTCTGCTCGAACCGCTTGGCGCTGACCTCGAGCTTGTCGAGGTGGTCGGCGAGGCGCTGGCGAGCCTCCTCGGCGGCCGCGTCCAGGCCGGTCAGCTCGAAGATCCGCCAGTGCTTGATGATCGGCATCAGGACCTCGTCGCGGTGGATCCGGATGTCGTAGATGCCGGCCTTTGCGATGGCCGCGGCCTTGCGCAGGAAGCCGGGAATGCCGGCGCCGGGCATCTCGAAGGCGAGGACCTCGGCGACGATCGCCTGGACGGCCCGTGACGGCTGGATCTTCAGGGCGGCCCCGAGGATATCGCGGTAGAACACCATGTGGAGGTTCTCGTCGGCCGCGATTCGGGCCATGATCCTGTCGGCCACCGGATCCTGCGAGTAGCGTCCCGTGTTCTTGTGCGAGATCCGGGTCGCGAGCTCCTGGAACGCGACATATGCGAGGCCGCGCAAGGTGTCGATCGTGTCCCGGTCGTAGCCCTGCATGAGCTGGGTCATGCGGCCGCGCTCGAGGGCCACCGGGTCAAGGTTGCGCGTCACCGTCAGGTAGTCGCGGAGCACGATCGCGTGGCGACCTTCCTCGGCCGTCCACCGACCGATCCAGTTGATCCAGGCGCCGTCTCCCGCGCCGAACATCCCGTGGATGAGCCGGTGGTAGGAGGGCAGGTTGTCCTCGGTCAGCAAATTCACCTCGAACGACGTCTGAGCGACGCCGGTCAGGCGGGGTTGGTCGGGCGTCCAGGGCTCCTTGTCAAAGTCCCGGCCCAGCCGATAGGGGATGAAGTCGTGGGGGAACCACTCCTGGGCGACCTTGTCGTGGCGGTCGTACAGGCGCCCAGCCTCGGGCTCGAGCTCGTTGAGGAGGGCGACGTCCTCGTGGACATTGCGCTCGAGCATGTCACTCATCGTCTGTACCTCCGGGCGCCGCGCATCGGGCCCACACGTGATCAGGTGCGGTCGGCCGGACGCAAGGTGCACACCACCCCAGTTTGACCCAAATCCAAGCGGCGCGATGACAGCCGGTCATCCGGCCCGGACAAGACGCGGAGCGTCGGACAAGGCGAGCTTTTCCTCGAACCGCCTGGCTGCGGAATCGAGCGTCGCGAGATGTGTCGAGAGCGTGGCTCGAGCCGCTTCGGCGGCCGCATTCAGCCCGGTCAGGTCGAACACCTTCCAGTGGTTGATGATCGGCACCAGGACCTCGTCGCGATGGACCCGGATGTCGTAGATCCCGGCCTTCGCGATCGTGGCGGCCTTGCGCAAGAAACCGGGAATGCCGGCGCCGGGCATCTCGAACGCAAGGACCTCCGCGACGATGGCCTCGACGGCAGCGGACGGATCGAGCTTGAGCGCGGCGCCGAGGATGTCCCGGTAGAACACCATGTGGAGGTTCTCGTCGGCGGCGATCCTGACCATGATCCTGTCCGCGACCGGATCGTCGGAGTAACGGCCCGTGTTGCGGTGGGCAATCCGCGTGGCGAGCTCCTGAAACGCGACGTAGGCGAGGCCGCGGAGGAGCCCCGGGGCCTTGTTGTCGTAGCCCTGCTGGAGCTGGGTCATCCGGCCGCGCTCGAGCGCGATCGGATCGATGTTGCGCGTGACCGTCAGATAGTCGCGGAGCACGATCGCGTGGCGACCTTCCTCGGCCGTCCAGCGCCCGACCCAGTTCATCCAGGCACCGTCGCCCTGCCCGAACATGCCGTGGATCAATCGGTGGTACGACGGCAGATTGTCCTCGGTCAGGAGGCCGATCTCGAATGCGGTCTGCGCGACGCCGGTCAGACGCGGCTGGTCGGGCGTCCAGGGCTCCTTGTCAAAGTCCCGGCCCAGCCGATAGGGGATGAAGTCGTGGGGGAACCACTCCTGGGCGACCTTGTCGTGTCGGTCGTACAGGCGCCCAGCCTCGGGCTCCAGTTCCAGCATGAGCGCGCGATCGTCGTGGGAGGCCAATTCGGGTCTTCTTCCGCGGGCCGAGCGACGCGCCAGTCGGGCGCCATGGTCGTCGGCCGGTGTTCGCGAAGGGTACCCCGGGATGCATTCCAGCCTCGTGCGATCCGTGCGGACGTGCACCAGCACGCGTGTTGCAGCGCGCTCGCGGCCCGCGGAGCGGAAGGATTGCCGCCCGCAACGTTTCGCACCCGACGCCCTGACCGGCCCCTCGTCCTGTCGGGTGCTCACGTTGTTGACAGAGCGGGCGCGACGGCCGCACACTCCTAACGATCGTTAGGTAGGACATCGATGATCGAAACGGGCGCGCGGCGGCGCGAGATCGACGAGGTCGCCAGCGAGCTGTTCCACGCGAACGGCTATGCGGCAACGAGCGTGCGCGACATCGCCCGCGCGCTCGACATCCAGGGGGCGAGCCTCTATGCCCATGTCGCGTCGAAGGAAGACGTGCTGTGGTCGATCGTCGATTGGGCCGCGGCCGAGTTCGAGCAGGCAGCCGACCGGGCGATCGCCGACACCTCCACGGCAGATGCCGTCGAGCGCCTCGCAGCTCTCGTCGAGGCCCATGTCGAGGTCGTCACCGCGGACCCGGAGCGCTCGAGCGTGTTCGTCACCGAATGGCGTCACCTGTCGGAGCCGCGTCGTGCTGCGGTCGGCGACCGGCGCGATGCCTACGAAGCCCGCTTCCGGACGACGATCGAGGACGGGGTCGCGGTCGGCGCCTTCCGCGCGACCGATCCGGCCATCGCCGCCACCTTCATCCTGACCGCCCTCAACGGGATCGCGACGTGGTTCCGGGCCGGCGGCAGGCTCACCCCCGATCGCATCGCCGACCACTATGTCGAGCTCGCCCTGCGCTCCCTCTCGGAGGATCACCGATGACCGATCCCCTCGCCCTCGACCCGGTCCTGCCGCCCCGCGAGCGGAGTGCCATGCCGTTCAACGACGACGCCCTCGGCCATGACGAGCGCTTCGGCCATTTCGAGGACCACGTCGTCGGAGGCGGCAAGGTCGAAGCGACCGACTGGATGCCCGACGAGTACCGGACCGCGGTCCTGCGCTTCGTCGAGATGCACGCCAACAGCGAGCTGATGGGCGTCCTTCCGGAGCGCGAATGGATCATGCGAGCGCCGACCCTCCGCCGGAAGCTGGCCCTGACGGCGAAGGTCCAGGACGAGGTCGGCCACGCCCAGCTGCTGTATCGCGTCGCCGAAGATCTCGGCAAGCCGCGCGATGCGATGATCGCGGACCTGCTCGACGGCAAGACGAAGTTCCACAACGTCTTCCACTATCCGACGAAGTCGTGGGCCGACATCGGGATCATCGCCTGGCTCGTCGATGCCGCCGCGATCGTCGCCCAGCAGGCCCTCCGCGATTCGTCCTACGCCCCGTACGCCCGGACGATGAAGAAGATCTGCTGGGAGGAGTCGGTCCACATCATGCACGGACGCGACGTCGTGGTGACGATGGCGACCGGAAGTGCTGCGCAGCGGGCGTCCATCCAGGAGGCGCTCGACCGCTGGTGGGGCCCCCTGATGCAGATGCACGGGCCGCGCAGCGACCGCGCCAAGGACCGCGACATCCATTGGCGGATCAAGGCCAAGACGAGCGAGGAGCTGCGCCAGGAGTTCCTCGGCATCTACGTGCCGCGGATCCTGGAGCTGGGCCTGACGATTCCGGACGCCGACCTCGCCAGGGATCCGGAAACGGGCGTGTGGGCCTACGGCGAGCCCGATTGGAACGAGCTCCGGACGGTCGTCACCAACCATGGCCCGAAGTCGCAGGAGCGGCTCGACTTCCGACGACAGAACTGGGAGGCGACGCAGTGGGTACGCGACGCCATCCTCGGCCCTCCGCAGGCGGCGGCGGTTGCCTGATGAGCCCGGCTGATCCCGGCGTCCTCGAAGCGTGGGAGGTCTTCCGACGCGAGAAGGACGGCGACCCGATGCGCCACGGCGGCTCGGTCATGGCGCCTGACGCGAAGCTGGCCGTCCACTATGCCCGAGAGATGTACAGCCGGCGCCAGGAGAGCGTCCATCTGTGGGTGGTTCGCCGCGGCGACATCCATGACCTGGCCGACCTCGACCTTCTCCAGCCGCCGCTCGATCGATCATTCAAGAAGCCCGGCGGCTATGTGATGCGCGACAAGCTCGCGGCCGCCCGCGAGCAGTCGGGGCAGGCCAAGCCGAAGGCGAACACGGGCCACAAGGGCGCTCGATGACGGAATTCGCGTCTTTCGAGTCGATCGCGATGGACTTCGAAGGTGCCGGTCACGAGCGCGCCCTCGCGATCCTCCTGCTCTCGATGGCCGACGACGAGTTCGTGATTGGTTTCTCCGACTCCGAGTGGACCGGCATCGGGCCGATCCTCGAGGAGGACGTGGCGATCAGCTCGCTCGCCCAGGACGAGCTCGGCCATGCCCAGGCCCTGTACGGGCTGCTCGCCGAGACGATCGCGGATGGGCGCGACGCCGACGGGTGGGCGTACGACCGCCCGCCCGAGGGCTACCTCCACGCCCGGCTGCTCGACCATCCGCGCGGCGACTGGGCGGCGACGATCGCCCGCCGCTACCTGTACGACACGGCCGACAGTGCCCGGCTCGAGGCCATCGCAGCGTCATCGCATGCGCCGCTTCGCGAGCTGGTGGCCAAGATCCGCCGCGAGGAACGCTACCACCTGATGCACGTCCAGACCTGGATCGAGAGGCTGGCGGATGCCGGCGGTGAGTCGCGAGCGCGGCTTCTCGCGGCGTTGAAGGCGATGGGACCCGATGCCGGAACGGTCCTCGCGCCACTCCCCGGCGAGACTGCCTTGGTCCGCCATGGGGTCAGCCGCGAGCCCTTCGCCGTTATGGAGGCTCGCTGGCGGGACGAGGTCGGGGCCACATTCGGTCGGCTCGGCCTCCCTGAACTTCCTCCGACCGCATCGCCAGATCGTCCGCGAACCGATCACTCCGACGCCTTCCGTTCGCTCCACGCCGAGTTCACGATGGTCCGCCGGTCCGAGGTCGGCGCGACGTGGTGATGACGGCGCCACTCCCTACGGCGGCGGCAGTCCGACTGCTGCTCCGCGACGTCGTCGACCCGGAGATCCCGACCGTGTCGATCGTCGATCTGGGCCTCGTTCACGACGTCCGCGTCGGCGCCGACGGCATCGCTGTCGAGCTGCTGCCGACCTTCGTCGCCTGCCCCGCCCTCGAGGTCATTCGATCGGCCGTCATCGATGCTCTCACCGCGCTCGGCAGTCCGGTCGAGGTTTCGTTCACCTTTGCCGTCCCGTGGACGACCGACCGCCTGACCAACGCTGGTCACGCCGGACTACGGAACGCCGGGATCGCGCCGCCGGCCGACCCTGTCGACGTCCGTTGCCCGTTCTGCGACTCGGCGACGGTGGCCATGGACAGCATGTTCGGGCCAGCCCTGTGCCGCTCGCTTTTCTACTGCCGAGCCTGCCGCCAGCCCTTCGAGGCATTCAAGCCGATCTGACCCCGGGGACCGCCAGTCCGGTGCACGGTGCAGCGAAAATGCACGAAGTCCGGGCTTGATATGCCGCTTGAATGAATGCCTTCATCGTCATCCTGCGCACGGACCCCGCCGAGACGTCTGATTGCCTCCGGACTCGCAGCGACGGAGCGCCCAGGACCGTCGGCTGACCATCTGATCAGGGACGGAGTGACCAATGAACAGACAGCCCGCCGCCTCTCTCATGCGCCTGATGGCGCTCTTCGCAGCGATCCTCCTGGCGACATTCGTCGGGATCGGACCGGCCGCCCTTGCCAACGACACGGGTAATCAGGGGACGGTCAAGACGGCGGAAGTTACCCCGACTCCGTCGCCGGACGTCACCCCGACGCCGACCCCGACGCCAATCCCAACCGGCAGCGAGCTCCCGGGCCAAGGCACGCCAATCCCCACCGGCGACGTGGGCGGCATCGTCGGGACGCCGCCGGCCGGCGGTGAGGGGGCCGTGACTCCTCCGCCGACCGACACCCCGGCCTCGCTCCGGACCCCGGGCGACGACGGCTGGCGCGCGGTCCTCGTCGGGATCGCCGCCCTGATCGGGGCCGCCGCCCTGCTCATCAAGTACCCGCCCACGGCCGCCCGCGCGACTGCCAGGCGCCGCCGGAGGTGACACGACCCACGATCGTCAGCCTGACGCGTCGGCTGCATCGGCTCGAGCGAGGCCCTACCCTCGCTCGATGACCGATGCGCCGAGGCCCTCCGTTGACAGCCCCCGCGTCGATCGCCCCATCATCGGGGTGGTCGGAGCGGGGGTCATGGGTTCCGGGATCGTCCAGGTGGCCCTCGAGGCGGGGCACGAGGTCGTCCTCCACGACGTCGATTCGGCCGCCCTGGCACGCGGCCGCGATCGTAT
>JACDAH010000199.1 GCA_013695505.1 Chloroflexota bacterium
TTCAAGCCGAAGTACGTCGAGCAGGCCGCGGCCGCGGTGAAAGCCCAGTACTCCGGGGCGGATGTGAAGATCGACCTCCAGAAGGTCGGCGACGATGACTTCTATACGAAGCTCCTTCTCGCCCTCGACAGCGGCACCGGACCGGACGTGTTCCATGTCGGTGGCAGCTCGATCGGGGAGCTCGCGGACGCCAGCTACATCGAGCCGCTCGACGACTACGTCAGCCAGTGGGCCGACTGGAGTCAGTACCCGGACGCCGTCAAGAGCGGTGTGACCTACAAGGGCAGCGTCTGGGCCATCCCGTACGGTCTCGATGTGCGCTGGCTCTACTACCGCAAGGACGATCTTCAGAAGGCCGGGCTGGCCGCCGACTGGCAGCCGGCCAACGTCCAGGGGATCCTCGATGCGGCGAACGCGGTCAAGGCCGCCAATGAGCCCAACGTCCTGCCGTACGCCCTGTACGCCGGACCGGCGGGTTCGAGCGGCACCGCGGATCACGCCTTCGTTCCGCTCCTGTGGGCGTTCGGTGGCGAGCTCCAGGACAAGGACGGCAAGTGGATCGGGGACAGCCCGGCCACGCGCAAGGTGATGGCCTACTACCAGAAGGCCTACGACGGCCTGAGCCCGAAGGAGATTCTGACCTCGACGAAGCCGTGGACGGCGATGCGCGAGAAGCTCGGCAATGGCCAGCTCGCGCTCCTGTTCGAAGGTGGCTGGGTGTACGGCGGCTGGGCGTCGGCCGACAAGGCCGCGACCGAGCAGAACGTCGGCTACGTCCTCCACCCGACCGAGAGCGGCGGCCCCTCGTTCACGATCGGCGGCCCCGGCACGTGCTGGTACGTCAGCTCGCGGAGCGCCAACAAGCAGGGCGCCTGGGAGTTCGTCAAGGCGATGAACACCGCCGAGATCGTCGGCAAGCTCAACGCCGAGGATCCCCATCCCGTCGCCCGCGCGGACGCCGCGGAGGTGGCCGAGTTCAAGACAAACAAGTATCTCGTCGACTCGACCGCCGCCCTCGCCAAGGCGAAGTTCACGGCCCCGGATCCAGGTTATTCGAAGGTCATCGAGGCCATCCAGAAGGCGACCGCTCGGGTAGCGGCCGGTGAGCTGAGCCCCGACGACGCCGCCAAGCGCTACTCCGACGACCTGGCTCAGGCGCTCGGCGCCGACAAGGTCACGTCGCTGTAGTGGCAGTCGCACGCCGCGGGAGGTTGGCCCGCAACCGGCTCTACCTGGCCGGGCTCAGCCCCGCCGCGTTCCTGCTCGCGCTGTTCTTCGTTGGCCCCGCCCTGTGGGCCCTCGGATCGAGCTTCACGAATCGCGCGCTGGTCGGCATCGACGCCGCCAACCCGCGGTTCGTGGGACTCGACAACTACGTCCGCCTGTTCGGCGACCCGGACTTCGCCAAGGTGATCCTCAACTCGGTCGTCTTCGTGATCGGCTCGGCGATCATCGGCCAGTTCGTACTGGGACTCCTCCTGGCGCTGCTGATCGATCACGCCCAGCTCCGCGGCTTCCTCGCGTCGAACTTCGTCTACGCGGCGGTCCTCCTCGCGTGGGTCAACCCGACGATCATCGCGGGCTTCCTGTGGGTCGCGATGTTCGACTTCTACAACGGCTCGCTCAATACCGGCCTCCATGTGCTCGGCGCTCAGCCGGCCAACTGGCTCGGCGAAGGACCGATGCTCGCGGTCATCATCGCGAACACGTGGCGCGGCACGGCCTTCACGATGCTGATCTTCCTCGGCGCCCTCCGGACGGTCCCGAGCGACATCTACGAGGCGGCCCGGGTCGACGGTGCCGGCGCCGTCCGGCGTTTCTGGGACCACACGCTGCCGATCCTCCGACCGATCGCTGCGCTCACGCTCCTGTCGGTCACGATGGCGACGTTCGGGACGTTCATCCTCATCCAGACGCTGACCAACGGCGGCCCCGCGTACCAGACCGAGGTGATCGCGCTATACGCGTTCCACGAAGCCTTCCAGAACCACGCGGTTGGCTACGGATCGACGATCGCGGTGGTCATGCTGGCCCTGAATCTCGCGTTCGCGGTCGTGTTCCTGCGCTGGTCGAGGGCGCGGGCATGACCGCGGACCTGACCGCCGTCGCCGGGGCCGAGCTCGCCACCGACCAGCTCGCGACCGAGCGCCTGGCTGCACGGGCGACCGCGCCCGCTCCCCGGCCGAAGGCTCGAGCCGGCCCGCTCGAGTGGATCCTCATCCACCTCACGTTCCTCGTCGTCTCGGTCTTCTTCCTCGTCCCGTTCGTCTGGCTGTTGAGCGCCGCGTTCGACGCCAAGGCGACGGCCTACATCCAGTTCCCGGTCGAGCCGACGATCATGAACTTCGTCCGGATCTTCACCGAGCACGACTTCGGGCGTGTCCTCGTCAACAGCGTGTTCGTCGCGGTCGCCACGATGATCCTGGTCGTGGCGACCGTGGCCCTCGCGGGCTACTCCCTGTCGCGCCTCGACCTGCGTCGCAAGGACTGGATCACGTACGCGGTCCTGCTCCTCCAGACGATGCCGATCTCGGCCACGATGGTCCCGATCTACGGCCTGGCTCGGCAGCTCGGGCTGCGCAACAGCTACCTCGGGTTGATCCTGATCCACGCCGCGATCGAGCTGCCCTTCCTCATCTGGCTGATGAAGGGGTTCTTCGACTCGATCCCGCGCCACCTCGAGGAGGCGGCCTGGCTGGACGGCCGGTCCAAGCTGCGCGCCCTCGTCGAGATCGTCCTGCCGCTGGCTCGGCCAGGTCTCGGGATCGCCGCCGGGCTGGCGTTCCTGAGCGCCTGGGCGGAGGTCCTGATGGTCGTGATCCTGATCGATCAGGACAGCCTCAAGACCGTTCCGCTCGCGTTCTACGAGGCGATGCGCACGCAGGGCGGCTATGTCGAGGTCCAGTACGGCGTCATCGCAGCCATGGCCGTGATCTATCTCCTCCCGGTCATGGTCGTCTTCTTCGCCGCGCGCCGGCTCATGGTCCGCGGCCTGATGAGCAGCACGAGGGGTCTGTAGATGGCGGACGTGGAGTTCGACGAGGTATGGAAGCAGTTCGCGTCGCAGACGGCGGCCGCCGTGAAAGGCCTGTCCCTGGCGATCCCCGATCACGAGCTGCTCGTCCTCCTCGGGCCGTCCGGCTGTGGCAAGACGACCGCCCTCCGGATGCTGGCGGGCCTCGAGGAACCCGACAGCGGCGACATCCGGATCGGCGCCAAGAGCGTCGTGGGGCTCGAGCCGAAGGATCGCGACGTGGCCCTGGTCTTCCAGAGCTACGCCCTGTACCCCCACTTGTCGGCGCACGACAACATCGGCTACCCGCTCAAGGTCCGCAAGCTCTCCAAGGCCGATCAGGAGGCCAAGGTCCAGCGCGTCGCGAAGATGCTCGGGATCGGCCACCTCCTGCCCCGGCGTCCGGGCCAGCTGTCGGGCGGCGAGCAGCAGCGGGTGGCGCTGGCCCGGGCGATCGTCCGGGAGCCGCGCGTCTTTCTCATGGACGAGCCGCTCTCGAATCTTGACGCGAAGCTGCGGGTCCACACCCGGACCGAGCTGAAGACGCTCCAGCGAGAGCTCGGGACGACGATGGTCTTCGTCACCCACGACCAGGCGGAGGCGATGAGCCTCGCCAACCGGATCGCCGTCCTGAACGCCGGTGAGCTCCAGCAGATCGGGACACCGGACGAGGTCTACAACGACCCGGCCAACCTGTTCGTCGCCGAGTTCATCGGCAGCCCGCCGATGAATCTGTTGGAGGCCACCCGCGACGGTGACTCGGTCGTGACGGCGGGCGGCTGGCGGATCCCCGCGCCGCGGGAGCGGGCCGTTGCCGGTTCCGGCACGGTGGCGGCTCCCGCGGGGTCTGGGGGAGCCGTCACGGTCGGGCTGCGGCCGGAGGGGATCGCCGTCGTCCAGCCCGTCCAGGACGCCCAGGACGGCGTACAGCCCGCCGCGGTGGTCGCCGTCGAGCCGCTCGGCAGCGAGGTGATCGTCGACGTCCAAGTCGGGGGCCAGTCCCTCAAGATCCGGGCAGCGCCGGATGTCAGGCCCGAGTCGGGCAGCATGATCGGCCTCCGGGCGGACCCCACGGCCGTTCGACTCTTCGACCGAGCGACAGGCCTCGCGATCCATTGAACCGGAGCGCGTGACGGAATCCGGCCAGCCGTTCCCGGGTGGGCCAGACCTCGTCCTCGAGGGGCGGTTCGGGTCAGCCGACGAGAGGCGCTACCACCTCGTCCCGTTCTCGGTCCCGCCGGGTTGCCGCCAGCTCGCGATCGCCTACTCCTACACGGACCGCATCGATTCCGATCCGCTCGCGGGCGGCGGGAACACGCTCGACATCGGCCTGTTCGATCCGCGCGGAACGGAGACTGGCACTCCCGGGTTCCGTGGCTGGAGCGGCAGCCACAAGGACGCCTTTGTCGTCGGCCAGGATTGGGCCACTCCACCGTACGCCGCCGGGCCGATTGCGGACGGCACGTGGAACGTCCTCCTCGGCCCATACAAGGTCGGCCCCCGCGGCTGCGAATACCGGGTGGAGATCCGTCTGGACCCGTGCCTCCCGCCGCTCGAGCGCGACCTGGTCCGGACCGGCGTACCGGTCCGTCCGGTCCTGCCGCAGGCGCGCGACGGCTGGCTGCGGGGTGACCTCCACTGCCATACCCGCTACTCGGATGGCGACTCGTGGCCGTCCGAGATGCTCCATGCCGCGGCGGAAGCCGGCCTCGATTTCCTGGGCGCCACCGACCACAACAACGTTGCCCATCACGCCGACTATGGGCCCGGCGGTGGTCCGCTGCCGATTGTCGTGCCCGGCGTCGAGGTCACGACCTACGGTGGGCATTGGAATGCCTGGGGGACCGACCGCTGGTGGGAGTTCCGCGATCCCGACGCCGCCGCGGTCGAGCGGGCGATGCGCGAAGCCGCCGCTTCGGGTGCGTTCGTCAGCGTGAACCATGCGAAGCCGTTCGGGCCGCCGTGGGAGTACCCGACGGCCCGGGGATTCCACGCCGTCGAGGTCTGGAACGGGTCGTGGGTCGGGCTGAACTCCGTCGCCCTCACCTTCTGGGAGGATCGCCTCCGCGCGGGTGAGCGCCTCGTCGCGGTCGGTGGCAGCGACACGCATCTCCTCCGGTCCGATGATCCCGACGTGCGCCACAGCCGCGCTCCGGGCAATCCGACGACATGGGTGGACGCCGGCGGCGGCGCCGACGCGACCGCCATCCTCCGCGGAATGCGCGAGGGGCGGACGTTCGTCTCGGCGTCGCCGGCCGGTCCGCAGCTGTATCTCGACGAGGCGGACGGCCAGATCCTGGTGGCCGTCGAAGACGGCGCGGGGACGGCCCTGCTCCTCATCGGCGACAACGGCACGATCGACGCTCGGTCGGTCGACTCCGCCAGTTGGTCGACCTCGTGCGCTCTGCCCGGGTCGAGCGGCTACGTTCGCGCCCAGCTCGTTCGGCCGACGGGCGAGGTCGTTGCCTTGACGAGCCCGATCTGGCTGGGATGATCCCAACTCGTCGAGGTTCGGTCGTAAGATCCGGCAATGTCCATTCGACCGTTCTATGACCGCTGGCCGCAGTACAACCGGCGCCTGACCGAGGTCATCGGCGCCATGACCGACAAGCAGCTCGCGATTCGCCCGGCTCCCCAGCACTGGCCGATCTGGGCGACCGTCGGGCACACCGCCGGCGGTCGCGCCTACTGGCTCTGCGGGGTCCTCGGCGAGCCCGGTGCCGAGGCGACGCCGTTTCCCGATCCTCTCAATGCGGAGGGCTGGGAGGACGACCTCGACCACCCGCGGAGCGCCGATGAGCTCGTAGCGGCCCTCGATACGACCTGGGCAGTCGCCGACCGCCTCCTCGACCGTTGGACGCCCGAGATGTTGAACGAGGAAGTCGAGCGGCTCTACGGCGACCAGCGCCAGGTCCATTCGCGCGCCTCGATCCTGCAGCGCTTGATCACGCACGAGGCCTACCACTGCGGCGAGCTGTCACAGACGCTCGGAATCGCCGGGCTGCCCCAGATCGATCTGTGGTGGCCCGACGAGGTCTGACCCTCAGCGCCGCGCGACGGTGCGTCGCAGGTTCTGGACGCTCTCGTCGAACATGCGCTGGACCGCCGCGGCGTCCGCGTCGTCGCCCGTCCAGAGGCGGATCGTCACCTTCGACATGCTGGCGGTGATCGGCGCGATCTCGATCGAACCCCCGAGGTCCCCGTTCGGGAGGGCCCACTCGACCCGTCGAGCGCTGCGGTCGACGTGGAAGCGGGCCTCCGCGGCGCCATCGCGGGCCGCGAGCTCGTGGTCGAGATCGAGCTCGCCCTCGACAGCGTCGATGTCCGCGAGCTCGATGATCGCGACGTAGTCCGGGATTCGCGCGGAGTCGGCCAGGACGTCCAGGATGTCGTCGGCGCCGACGGCGACCGTGATGCTGTGCTCGAAGTCGGCCATCGAGGTCCTCGGTTCGTGGGGTGTCAGCGTCGCGACGATCAGCCAGGCACCGAGATCACGACCTTGCCCAGCGCATGTCCATCGTCGACGTACCGGAGCGCTTCGACCACCTCGTCAAGCGGGAACCTCCGATCGATCCTCGCCACCAGCTTGCCGGCCGCGATCAACGCCTTGAGCGTGTTCACATCGTCCGAGTTGAACGGCTTCCACCACAGGAGCAGGCCGGTCCACTTCTTGCTCGCGAGCGAGACCAACGGCCCAATGATCAGCGCGCCGAAGATCGGCAGCGACGTCCCGCCGAGCGTGACGTAGACGCCGTCCGGCCGGAGCGCTCGCCGGACGCGGAGGATCGAGTGATGGGAATCCGTGTCGACGATCCAGTCATACCGTTCGCCGGTCTTCGTGTAGTCGACCTGCGTGTAATCGATCACGTGGTCGACGCCAAGCGACCGGACGAAGTCGACCTTGGCGGGACTGCAGACGCCGGTCACCTCGGCGCCGAGAGTCTTCGCGATCTGGACGGCGAACGGGCCGACATTGCCCGAGGCGCCGTCGATCAGGACGCGGTCGCCCGGGTTGATCGTCCGGCCGTTCCGGAGGCGGAGCGCCTGCACCGCGAGGATCGCCGAATGGGGCAGCGTGGCGGCTTCCTCGAAGGTCATCCCCTCCGGGATCGTCTCGAACGCCCGCTCACTCGCGCAGACGTACTCGGCGAAGGCACCCGAACGGAACGAGAACAGGTCCGCGAACACCTGGTCGCCGACCCGGAACCGGGTCACCCCGCTGCCGACGGCTTCGACGACCCCTGCGGCATCGAGACCGATCCGGTGCTCTCGCGGCGCACGTACACCCATGAAGAGGCGGGCGAAACCCGGACGCGGGCCGAAGCCGTCGAGGTCCGCGCGATTGATCGACGCGGCATGGACGCGGACCAGCACCTCCCCGTCAGCCGGCACGGGTCGGTCGACGTCTTCGAGTCGGACGACATCGAGCGAACCGTATCGATCGCGGATTGCCGCCTGCATGGCCTCTCCTCTCGCTGAATGCGTCAAGTGTGGGGCACTCACGATCAGGATGTGGCGGCCCAGGCGACGTCGCTCTTCGACGCGGCTGCCCGCGGCGGCCGCAGCGGTCATCGAGGAGCTCGACCGGGAGCCGGAACGCCCTTGAGCCACGGGCGATCCGTTCGGACCCGGACGTTCAGGGGGCGCGGCAGATCGCGATCGAGCTGGGCGGACGACTCGATTCGGCAGCCCGTCGTCCGATTCCGGTCATCGGCGCCGGAAGGGCGCGGGCCGTCACCGCCGGTGAATACCCTCGATCGGGCCCGGAATGGGCCCCTACAGCGTTTGCGCTGCGGTCCTCAGGAAGCGGTCGTCGTCCGGCTGCGTGCCGCGACCATCGCCTTGTCGGCTTCCTTCAGGCGCTCCAGCGCCTGCTGAGCGATCGAGCCCTCGTTGTGGGCCGCCAGACGCCGAAGCGCGGTCCGGGCGGCCGGCCGAGCCTCCGGGTCACGGGTCGCGAGGAGCTCGAGCCACGCCGAGACAGAGGACGCGAGGTCCGGCATCGTGACGACGAGGGCGGCGAGCGGCTCCACGGACGCCACACCGAAGGCGAGGATGTCCTCGCGCAATCCGATCCGCTTTGGCGGCGGGCAGCCGGCCAGCTTGTCGAGCTGGCTCTGGAGATCCGCGTCGACCGCGACACGCCGCGTCACGGGAGGTCTTCTTCGCGCAGCCCGAACTCGAGGAGGCGGCGTTTGGCCGTCGCCCGCTCGTCGTCGGAGAATAGCGGCCTGAACTCGGGCCGGAGAACCTGGAACTCCATGGTCACCATCAACTTGTTGGCCTCGGCGAGACGCCGGAACCCTTCCGAGACGCCTGGCTTGGACAGGAGATGACGAGCGGCTTCGTGGCCGCCACGCCGGTTGGTCATGATCAGAAATCGGCGGGCCGCATAGCGAACCTCGCGGAGGGCCGACGCGTAGACCCCCAGCATCGCCTCGTTGAACTGCTCAAGGAGGTGCGCGTCGTAGGTCCGGAGCTCCGCGTCGCGCAGCCGGATCCGGCCGCCGTCTCGCAGGAAGAGCCGGGAGTACACGTGGACGCGGGCGTGGATCTGCCCGGGATCGACCGGCGAGCCGTCGCGCTTCCGGTACAGGCCGCTGTCGTTGATCCCGTCGGCGAGCTCACGGGCGGTCATCGGGGCGTTCCCGCCATCGCGGAGGATCCGGGCCAGTGCCTCGTGGAGTGAGAGGTCTCCGTCGCCATCGGGAAAGCCAATGATCGTCGGTCTTGCCCGCCCGGCAGGGGTCGGCACGATGCCGAGCACGTAGCGGCCTCGATCGATGAGTGACTCCAGGGTGCGCGCCCGGACGCGGAGCTCGCGAAGCTCGTCCTCGGCGTGGACGAGCTCCCGCTCGATCGCCGGTCGGTTGGACGTGAGGGCGGCCTCGAGTGCTTCCATTTCGCTCCAAACAATGTGTCTAATAGATCGTACTCTATTGAGCCTGCCCGCGGCGGATGGTGCGCCGCCCGGACAGACCGGGGGCGAGCCAGGGAACCTGTCGTGGCTCCGTATCGAACCTGGAGGACCAGCCCATGGATGAACCGGCCGTTCGCAGTCAGGCCCAGGCGTTCTGCGACGCGCTCGCCGCGGGCGACGTGGATCGAGCGATCGAGGACTTCAGCCCGGAGCTCCGGCGCAACATCGGGGAGGTGCTTGCCCTCCTCCCCCTGCCCGCCAACGAGGTCGCGATCGATTCGATCGACCATGGCGGAACCGGCTACAACGTCATCCTTCGGCTGGCCGGTGAGGTCGACGAGGTGATGATCCAGACGCGCTGGAAGGATCGCGACGGCCGGCCGACGATCGTCGAGGCATCGCACCTGAGCAAGACGGAGCGGGCGATCCCCGACGCGGAAGCCGACGACGAGGCCGCCGCCGACGGGTCGGCCTGACCTCCCCAGGACCGACGCGAAGGCCCTCTCCCGGCCGCCGCTCCCCTCTCGCGAGGCGGGCTGCAGACCTTTGAACGGCGGAGCGTTTCAGCCGGGTCCCGCGTTTCAGCCGGCGGTGACGAGGACCGTGTTGCCGTCCGGGTCGTCGACCATGCACATGTATGCGTCGAAGCTGGTCAGCCACGGTGGGCGCCGGCCGCGGTAGCCGGCGTCCGTCAGCTCGAGGAACTTCGCGTCGACCGCGTCCCGGCCGTCAACGAAGAACTCGAGAATGATCCGCGACCCCCCGCTGGGCGGTTCGCGATCCGGGTCGTTGCGGGCGAACTGGGTCGTCAGGACCATCTGGTGCTCGTCGCCGATCGGGACCTGGATGTCGGTCCGCCCGTCGGCGCCCGGCGGGAACTCGACGCCGAGCCGACGATAGAACGCGAGCGAGCGAGGCAGGTCTTCGATGAGCACGACCACCATCGTGAAGCGCGGCCGCGTCATCGGCGTTCTCCCATTGCTGGATCGGATCGGGCCTGTCGGACCCTGGCAGGACCGGCGGCCGCGGGACCCCGCCCGCGGACTTGCCGGGCGGACTTTCGCCGGGCGCCGATCGCGGTCCTCGTGCCGGTCCCACCGTCCGCATCGGTCTCCCGTCGTTGCGAATGCTGAAGCGAGGCCGCCGAGCCATGGGCGCTCCTCTGGGGCGCAATGCTCCCGTCAGGCGCGTTTCCGCGACGAACGCCTCGTGGACCTCCGCAGAATCTACATCTGCTGGTCATCTCGTCAGCTCTCCACGTGGAACCTGTCACCAAGACGGGCCTCACAGGCGCAATGCTCCTGGCAGGCGCCTACCGGACCGGCGTCAGGCGGATCATCGGGATGACACGGCCGGTCTGCTCCGTATAGGCCGCGAACCAGGGCAGCGCCGCGACGTGCTGGTTCCACAACCGCTCGCGCTCGGCACCGTCGACGAGCGTGGTCGCCTTGGCGTCGAACGTCTGGTTGCCCGCCTCGATCGATACCTCCTGGTTCGCTTCGACGTTGTGGAACCAGGCGGGGGCTTTGGGCGCACCGCCGGCGGTCCCCGCAACCACGTAGTCATCGCCGTCGCGGCTCCACGTCAGGAGCGCCCGGCGCGGCTGGCCGGTCTTTGCACCCTGGCTTGTCATGATCAACAGGGGATGCCCCGTCAGGGGACCCGCGGTGACCGCGCCATCGTGGGCGCGCATGTCGGCGATCACATCGTCCTCGAAGGTGGTCGACGCCCCGTCTGTCATTGATGCGTCTCCTCGCTGTCGTCCGTATGCGTCGCTGGTGGACATTCGGTTGCGAACGCAACGATCTCACAGTCTCGCTCGGGCTGCATGGAACGGCGACAGGCCCCGCGACGCGGACGGATGGGCCCCGCCGAAGGTCACGACGACGGCGCGCCCGGGGTCGGCTAGGATCGTCCGGATCGGACACATCCGTCTGGTGGGGGCTCATGACGCGTCGGAATTTCGCTCTCGCCGTCGCGCTCGCCACCCTGGCCGGAGCCTGTGGCGGCACCACGAGCCCGAGCACCCCCGGCTCGATCCCGCCACCAACCGGATCCGCCACGCCCGGCCCGACCCAACCGCCCCGGTCCCCGGTCCCCACCCCGGCGACGATCCTCGCCCTCGAAACGGCTTCCCGTCCCTCCGGGCCGTGGGCCGTCACGTTCCAGAGCCCCGGAACCGAGTCGGTTCGCGAGGTCTATCTCCTCAGCGCCGCCTGCCCGGCGCCGACCTGCGATCTCGGGGCGACCATTCAGACCTGGTCGGGCGACCGGCTGGGCACCGCGACATTCACCTTCGACGACGGGATGTACCGCCTCGAGGTCGAGGAGCGCGAAGTCATCGACTGCCCGACCCCGGTCGAGACGATCGCCGACGGTGCGACCTGGGTCAGCCATACGAGCCTCCTGATCGCCGGGTATCGGGCGGCGGGCACGGCCGTCGTGAAGGTCGACATCCGCGGGACCCGAACGGTCTCCGTCACGCCCGTCGGTGACAACGGCTGCATTCCCGAGAAGATCGAGTACATCGCCAATGGCCAGGAGACCGAGCTCGCGGCCGCCCCGACGGCGACGCCCCGACCCACCAGGACGACGTCGGTGCCGGGCATCAGCAAGAACTTCTTCGGCTCGGGCGTGACCATCGAGACGTATCGCGTCGGCGGGGCGTCGCCCGGCGAGATCATCGCGTCCATTCGCTCGAACGGTCCATACAGCGACTGGGCGAAAACCCGCGCCGAAGCCGTGACCCGTGTCGTTCCGAAGTACCGCTTCGAGCTCGTGGGCACCGGCGCTTCTTGCCATGTCAGCATCACGACCCGGCCGGCCGTCATCTACGTCTACACGATCACGCTGCCGCGCTGGAGCCCGCCGACGGGCGTGGCCGGCTCAACGATCAGTTGGTGGAACGACGAGATCCAGTCGGTCGCGCGCCACGAGCGCCACCACGTCGAGCTGTTCCGGGCCGGCGCCACGAGACTCAGCGGAGCGGTCGCCTCGAGCACGTGCGCGAACGTCGGGAGCCGCCTCGCGACGATCGGCCGCGACATCAACAGGCAGAACTGCGAGTTCGACCTGAAGGAATACGGGACGGCGATGGGCCTCACCCTCTCGTCCTGCCTGGCGAACTGATCGAACGGAGCCGCCGATGTCCGAGGGCGCCGCGACGCTCGCTCGGCCGGGCGGGTCAAAGGACCGAGGCGATCTGGATCAGGTTCCCGCACGTGTCGTCGAAGACGGCAGCGGTGATAGGGCCCATCGCGACAGGCTCCTGGACGAACCGCACGCCGAGGTTCGACAGGCGCCGGAACTCGGCGTCGACATCGGCCACCCCGAATGAGGTGGCGGGGATGCCGTCGGCGACGAGCGCTTCCTTGAACGGTCTGGCTGCCGGGTGCTCGTCCGGCTCCAGGAGCAGCTCCGGGCCATCCGGATTCTCGGGTGAGACGACGGTCAGCCAGCGGTGGTCGCCCATCGGGACGTCGGCCTTCTTCACGAACCCGAGCCGGTCCGTGTAGAACGCCAGCGCCTTCGCCTGGTCGTCGACCAGGACGCTCGTGACGACGATTCTCATAAGTTCCTCCTGTTTCGCGTGTTCGGCCAGCGATCGACGATCTCCTGGAGCGGGCCGGGATCCAGGTCGTGGAACTTGTAGCGGCCCTCTCGGCGGGAAATGACGAGACCGGCGTCCTCGAGCACGTCGATGTGCTGGGAAACGGCCTGCCGCGTGGAACCGAGCCCGTGGCGCATGGTCAGACGGCTGCAGAGCTCGAACAGGGTCTGTCCGCTCCGCTCCGTCAGCTCATCGAGGATGGCTCGCCGGGTGGGATCGGCAAGAGCCTTGTAGATGTCGCCCACGCCGCGATCATAGGCAAGTCGTTACTTGCATGTCAACGCCGGCCCGCCGACGCCGGGCGGCGCACCGCGCGTGCTCATGGAAACATGTCGCCATGCCACTCCATGGTGACTACGAACCGAGCACGGCTGGCTGGGCCCGCCGTCAGACCGAGCTCTACGAGGCGACGAACGGCGCGCGGGGCGGCGACCTCCGGGGACGTCCGATTATCATCCTCACGTCCGTCGGCGCGAAGACCGGCAAGCTCCGAAAGACCGCGCTGATGCGGGTCGAGCACGACGGCCTGTACGCGGTCGTGGCGTCACTCGGCGGCGCCGCGAAGAACCCGGTCTGGTACGACAACCTCAAGAAGGAGCCGCATGTCGAACTGCAGGACGGTTCGACGAAGCGCGACTACCGGGCGCGCGAGGTCAGCGGCGACGAGAAGGCCACCTGGTGGAAACGCGCCGTCGAGACCTGGCCTGACTACGCGAGGTACCAGACCAAGACGAAGCGCCAGATCCCGGTCTTCGTCCTCGAGGCGATCGCCGAGGACTGACCGCCCTTCCCTTGGCCTCGGCGCCGGCTACTTGGCCTTGGTGCCGTCCTTCGCCTTTGGTTGCTTCGGCTTCTTCGGGGTCTTGGCTTTCTTGTCCACGATGTCCTCCTCGGCTGGTTAGGGGGCCGGTGACGATTCTCGCACGACGGGTCGTCAGGCGGTGACCGGATCCGTCCGCTCCACGAAGTCGGCCCGCCAGGCAGGCGCCTCGAACGGATTCGCGAAGTACTCCGTCATCCGCGAGACCTTCCGGTCATCGGGCGTAGTCGCCGGACCGCAGCACCTTTTCGAATTTCGCAACCATCTCACTCGCGGCACCCATCGGATCGCCCTCCCCTGGTTCGAATGAGGACGCCCAGCCTGAACCGAAGCCCCGTCGCCGGCAAGGGAGTTATCCACCAATTGGCGAGGCTCCGTCCGTGCCGGCCGTCGACCATCGCGAACGGGCCATCTCGGCGGCGAGACCAGTCGTGTGCAGGAGGCGGGCGCTCTGACAGCCGGGGCGAACGGCCACCTCTCGTTCGATCGCGGCCAGGAACCGGCGATCGAACGCGCCCCGCGGAAACGCCTCGACCACCTCGGGCCGGACGGCGTCGACGAGAGAGTAGCCATCGCCGCGAACGTCGAGCCCGGTGGCTCGGTCGAGCAACACCGATTCGATGCCGTCATCCAGTCCGACTCCGGCCCGCATGTGGAGGATGATCGCGATCGCTGCCTTCTCGGCATCGCCGGCCGGCATGCCGTTCCGCACGAGGAAGGCGCGAGCGATCTCGGCGCCCTCGACCTCGAAGCACATCGAGTTGCGCGGAATCCTGGTCAGCCCGATGTCGTGCATGAGGGACGACGTCCAGAGGATCCGCGGCTCGAACGCCCAGCCTTCGCCCGCACCGATCGCTGCGCCCCAACAGTAGGCCCGGACCGAGTGCGCGAACAGATAGTCCGGGAGCGACCGGTGGGCCCATCGCCACGTCGCCTCCGACACGTCGTCCTGCGGGATGTCGATCCCGCCAATCCGAGCTGGCAGGGCTGGAACGGCGCTCATCGACGCGAATGCTCCTCCACCGGGCCCCGTGTTCGCAAGTTCGGGTCCGGAAGCCGTCAGGTGGTCGAGACAGGGACCCCGACATGTGACGCCCCGATGCCTGTCAATCGGTTGACAGTCACAGACCTCGCCGACTCGCGTCACCCGTCCATCGGCCGCCACGACGAGCCCCGGCCAGCGGCGACCGAACCACGGGAGAACCAGGCGTGCCAGCTTCCACCGCCTCCACCAGCCGTGACGCCTTCCGGCCCGATATCGAGGGTCTGCGCGGGCTGGCCGTCCTCGTGGTCATCCTGTTCCACGCCGGCCTTGCCGGAATCCTCGGCGGCTTCGTCGGCGTCGACGTCTTCTTCGTCATCAGCGGTTTCCTGATCACCGGCCTCCTGCTTCGCGAGCGCGAGCGCACCGGGGGTATCGCCCTCCTCCCCTTCTACGCCCGCCGAGCGCGGCGCCTCCTCCCTGCCGCGATCGTCGTCCTCGTCGTCACGCTCGTCGCCGCGATGAACCTCGTGGCTCCGCTGGATCGGCCGACAGTCGGGCTCGACGGCGCCGCCGCAGCCCTGTCGATCGGCAACATCCGGTTCGCCATGGCGGCGGGTGACTACTTCTCGACCGTGGCGGCTCCCTCGCCGTTCCTGCATTTCTGGAGCCTCGCCGTCGAGGAGCAGTTCTATCTCGTGTGGCCGGCGCTGATCCTCCTGGTCGCCCGTGGCCGCCATCCCAGCCGGCGCGTGCTGATCGCGCTCGGCGTCATCGTCGCCACATCCTTCGCCGCGAACCTCGTCCTGACCGATGTCGCCGCCAACTGGGCGTTCTACTCCCTCCCGACGCGAGCGTGGGAGCTCGGCATCGGCGGACTCGTCGCGGCCGCTGCCGGTCACGGGCTCGGTCGTCGCGTTCCTCGCGGCGTGGCCAGCCTCGGGGGCTGGCTCGGACTCGCGGCCGTCCTGGTCGCGATCCTCACCTTCGACTCGAGCCTCGCCTGGCCCGGCGTCGCGGCGATCATCCCGAGCGTCGGCACGGCCATCATCCTCGCCGCCGGCTGCCGCCGGCTCGGCCCGAGCCGGATCCTGGCAATGACCCCGCTCCGCTTCCTCGGCCGGATCAGCTACTCGCTGTACCTCGTCCACTGGCCGATCCTCGCCCTCGCGCCGTTCGCGCTCGGCGCGGCACCCGACGAGCTGACCCGGGTCGGTCTGGTCGGGTTGTCGATCGGTGCCGCCATCGTCTGCTGGGCCGCCATCGAGACGCCGTTCCGGGGAAACGTGCCGCGCCGGGCGCTCCAGCCGGGCCGGACCGTGTCGGTCGGCTTCGCGGCGATCCTGGCGGTCGTCGTCGTGGCCGCCGGACCGTCGTTCGGCGCGAGCGGCTTCCCGACCGTCGCCGCCGGCGAGCCGCCCGCGACCGCCGAGCCGAGCGACGAGCCGTGGCTCGACGAGCTCCAGTCCATCTCCCCCATCGCCGGGCAATCGGCGGCCCCGTCCGCACCGGGCGACGAGCCCTTCCCCCTTCCCGGGCCGTCAGCGGACCCGGCGACCGACCCGACCCCAGCTCCGAGCGGCACTCCCCGCCCGACGTCACGCTCGACCCTGGCGCTACCGACCGGAAACACGGGCGCCCTTCCGGCCAACGTCCAGCCCGCTCTCGGCGACGCCCGTGCCGACGAGGAGCGCCTCCGCCGCGACGGCTGCCTCGCCTTCGAGGGTGTCACGATGCCGCCCGATTGCATCTACGGGGTCAAGGA
>JACDAH010000242.1 GCA_013695505.1 Chloroflexota bacterium
TGGCGCTGGCCGAGGGCATGCTCGTGACCGACGGCGAGGCGTCGATGGGCGGGAGCGTGGGGAAGGCGATGCTGGACCCCGGATCAGCCGAAACGATCGTCGGGGGCTCCGTCGGCATCGACGGGTCGACCGCCGCAACGGCCTGTCCGGTGTAGCTCAGGAGGCCGGCGGCGATCATGGTGACCCCGGCCGCCGTCAGAACGGCCGGCAACAGCCGATCACGGAGTGCGCCGAACAGGGTGGTCACGGGGGCCGAGCCTAGCAGCGATCCGCGGCTCGACGCCCTCGCCCGTCCGTACTGGTACCCTCGCCCGGCATGAAGACCGGGGTCTCGATCCTGGCCGGCCTCCTCGCCGGCGTTCTCGTCGCCGTCGGCGTCCTGGCCGCCTTCGTGTTCGTCGGCCCGGATCCGGTCGGGCTGCGACCCACGCCGGCCCCGACGATCGTCCCGTCGGCCTCGGCCGCGCCCTCTTCATCGATCGCCGCCGGTTCGCCGGTCCCGTCCGGAAGCCCCGCCGCACCGGGCTCGTCGGCCGGTTTCGATCCGGGGGCCGCCTTCCGCATCGGCCAGCCGGCGCCGCCGCTCGTGGTGCCCCAGGTTGGGGGAGGCACGATCGATCTCGCCAAGCTCAAGGGCCAGGCGGTGTGGCTGAACTTCATGCAGACGACCTGCCCCGAATGCGTCGACGAGTTCCCGCTGATGAACAGCTTCAAAGCCCGCTACAGCGGCAACGGCCTGGTCGTGATCGCCATCGACATTCGCGAGGACGAGGGTACGGTGGCCTCGTTCGCGGACCGCCTCAAGGCGACGTTCCCGCTCGGCCTCGACACCGACGGCAGGGCCCAGCAGACGTGGGGCGCCTTCGCCCTGCCGATCCACTTCTGGATCGACAAGGAGGGGATCGTCCGTGACGGCGCCCTCGGCGGGGTCGATGCCGACGTCATGGCCGCCGCCCTCGAGAAGATCCTGCCGGGGGTGACGGTCACGCCATAGACCGCGGGAGAGGGCGTTGGCCGCCGCGAGAGGGCGCCGGCCGCGGCGGAGGCGAGAGCTGCGCCGGCGCTACCCTGCGATGGCCTTCGCCGCGTCGCCGATCACCCCGAGGATCAGGCCCGGGAAGAACCCGAACAGGATCGTCAGCGCGGTCGCGGCGGCGAGGCCGCCCCAGAGCAGGGCGCCATGGCGGAGCGCCGGCGCGTCGCTGGCGGGATCGCGCACGTACATGTACACGACGACCCGGAGGTAGTAGAACGCGGCCGCTGCGGCGTTGAGGACCATCAGGACGGCGAGGAATCCGACCCAGCCCCCGGCCTGGACCGCGGCGACGATGATCAGGGCCTTGGCGAAGAACCCGGCCGTCGGCGGGATGCCGGTCAGCGACAGCAGGAAGAGGGCCATCAGCAAGCCGAGGATCGGCTCCCTGCGCGCGAGCCCGGCGAACGTCGCGAGGCCGGACGTCACGCCGGCCCGCTTCTGGAGCGCCGCGATCACCGCGAACGCCCCGAGGTTCATGAACGAATACGCCGCGCCGTAGAACAGCAGGCCCTCGAGCCCGCGCTGCTGGCCGCCGGCGAAGGCCGCTAGGCCGACGAGCATGTAGCCGGTGTGGGCGATCGAGCTGTAGGCGAGCATTCGCTTGACGTTGTCCTGGGTCAGGGCGACGAGGTTGCCGAGAGTCATCGTCGTCGCCGCGAGCACGATCACGACCGGCAGCCACTGCTCCTTCATCGGCCCGAGCGCCTCGACGAACAGCCGCAGGATCAGGGCGAACGCGCCGATCTTCGGGCCGACCGAGAGGTAGCCGGTGACCGGCGTCGGGGAGCCCTGGTAAGCGTCCGGCGTCCAGTAGTGGAACGGAACAGCCGCGATCTTGAACGCGACGCCGGTGGTCAGGAAGGCGAACCCCATCGCGAGTCCCGGGCTGAACGGCGCCTCGCCGGCCGCCACCGTGGTCAGCGTCGAGGCGACCGCGGCGATGTTCGTCGAGCCCGACAGGCCCCACACGAACGACAGCCCGAACAGGAAGATCGCCGAGCTGAACGAGCCGAGGAGGAAGTATTTGATCGCACCCTCGGTCGAGAAGCTGTCGGACTTGTGGTAGCCGGCCAGCAGGTAGCCGGGCAGGACCATCAGCTCGAGGCCGATGAAGAGGAGCAGCAGGTCCGCCGACGCCGCGATGACCATCGCCCCGCACATCGCGAACACGAGGACCGTCGCGAACTCGGCCACCGGCAGACCGCGCGGCGTGAGGTAGTCCGGGGCGAAGACGATGGTCATCGCGACGATCGCGATGAACAGCAGGTCCAGGAACGTCGTGAGGGCATCGAGCTTGTACATGCCGCCGTACGCGGTGGTGGCCGCCATCGACCCGACGATCAGCGTCGCCGCGGCGGTCAGTCCCAGGCCGCCGAGCGCGACGATCACGGCGGCCATCGAGCGGCCCGGCCAGACGAGGTCGACGAGGAGGATCGCGACGGCCGTTCCGATCGCCGCCACGAGGGGCGCGATGACGGTCAGGTCGGGCGTCACGAGACCGCCTCGACCGACGTGACCGGCTCGCCGTGGGTGCCGCCGTGCGCGTCGCCGTCGGCGACCCGCCCGCCCCCGCCGCCGCCCAGGTCGATCCGGGCGACCCAGATGATCCGGGCGATCACGTACAGGATGGGCAGGGCGACCAGGACGAGTCCCACCTGGGGCGAGATCTCGACCGCTCCCGTGCGGGAGGCGTCGCCGAGGACCGCCGTGACCGAGCCCCGGACGAGATCGAGGATGAGCCCCGGGAACAGCCCGAACACGACCGTGAGGGCCGCCAGCGGCGCCAGGGTGAGGATCTCGGTCGGGCTCATGTCGGTGAGGTGGTGACCGAGGCCCTTCAGGAAATCGGATACCTCGCCGAATGCGATCCGCTGGAACATCCAGAGGAGATAGCCCGCGGCGAGGATCATGCAGAAGGTCGCGACGGCGGCAACGATCGGAGAGAACTCGAACGCCCCGAGGAGGACGAGAAACTCGCCGACGAAGCCGGACAGGCCGGGCAGCCCGCCGGAAGCGAAGACGAAGAAGCCGAGGGCAACGGCGTAGACGGGCATGACCGCGGCCACCCCGCCCATCTTCGCGATCGTCCGGTCGTGGGTCCGCTCGTAGATCACCCCGACGAGCAGGAACAGGGCGCCAGTGATCAGGCCATGGTTGACCATCTGGAGAATCGCGCCGTCCATGCCCTGCTGGTTGAAGACGAAGATCCCGAGCGTCACGAAGCCCATGTGCGACACGGAGCTGTAGGCCACGAGCTTCTTGAGGTCCGGCTGGACCAGCGCCACGATCGCGCCGTAGATGATCGCGATCAGGCTCAGGACGATGATGGCCGGGGCGAACGTATGGGCGGCGGCAGGGAACAGCGGCAGGGCGAAGCGGATGAAGCCGTAGGCACCGAGCTTGAGCATGATCGCGGCCAGGATCACCGAACCCGCCGTCGGGGCCTGGACGTGGGCGTCCGGTAGCCAGGTGTGGAACGGGAACATCGGAACCTTGATCGCGAACGCGAGGAAGAAGGCGAGGAACGCGAAGATCTGGAGGTTCGGGTCGAAGGAGGCCGCACGCAGCTTCTCGAAGTCGAACGCGTGTGCCCAGCTCCCGGTCGCCGCCTGGAAGGCGAACGCGGTGGCCAGGATCGCGACCAGCATCAGGAGCGATCCGACCAGGGTGTAGAGGACGAACTTGATCGTCGCGTAGATCCGGTTCACGCCGCCCCAGATCCCGATGATCAGGTACATCGGGACGAGCACGATCTCCCAGAAGATGTAGAACAGGAATGTGTCGAGGGCGACGAAGACCCCGATCAGCCCGACCTCGAGGATCAGGAACGAGACCATGTACTCCTTGATCCGGTCCTTGATCGGGCCGAACGACGCAAGGATGCTGATCCACGACAGCGTCGTCGTGAGGACGACGAGGATCAGCGACAGGCCGTCGACGCCGACCTTGTACTGGATCCCGAACAGCGGGATCCATTCGACGGCCTCCCTGAACTGGAAGGCCCGGGCAGCGGGCGCGCCCGGATCGAAGCCGATGATCAGCAGGAGCGAGATCACCCACGCACCGAGGCTCGCGGCGAGGGCCAGCGGGCGGGCATAGCGCGCCGGCGCGACCGCGACCAGCAGGGCACCGACGAGCGGCGAGAACGTGACGATCGACAGGATCGGAATCTCGCCGACGTTCACGACCGCCCGCCTTCCCGCTGCGCGCTCATCGCGCTGCCAGGACGAGGAATGAGCCGGCCATGACGATCAGCCCGATCGCGATTCCGAGGGCGTAGTTCTGGACCCGACCGGTCTGGACCCGCCGAAGGCTCGTGCCGGCCCCGACGGTCGTCGTGGCGATGTCATTGACCGTGTCGTCGACCACCCGCCGATCGAACCACCACAGCAACGCCGCCATCCGTCCGCCGATCACCATGAACAGGAGGTGGTAGAGGTCGTCGAACCACCACTTGTTGAGTGAGGCGCGGTAGAGGAACGGGGCGCGCGCGGTCAGCTCCCGGACGCGCTCCGGGTTGGGGCGCCACTGGATGCTTCCGAGGTTCACTCCGAAGAGGCGCCAGGCCGTCAGGACCCCGATCACCGCGACCGCGACGCTCGCGCCGATCAGAGCGCCGTCGATGCCGAAGATCTGGAACGGCTCCTCCGCGTGGGCGAGGAGCGTCGTGCCCTGCTCGAAGACGGGCTCCAGCCAGCCGGCGAGGAGGCCGGGCCCGTGGAGCCCGAGGAGCGGCCCGAGCGGCGGTCCGGGCAGGGACAGGACGAGCCCGAGCAGGACCGTGGGTACGGCCAGAATCCAGAGCGGCGTCGTCATCACGGACGGTGATTCGTGGATGTGCGGCTCGACCGCGGGGTCGACCCGGCTTTCGCCCCAGAACGTCAGGCCGATCAGCCGGAACATGTAGAACGCGGTCATGATCGCGACGACGATCCCGATCGCCCAGACCCACTGGAAACCGAGCTTCCACGCCTCGCCGAGGATCTCGTCCTTCGAGAAGAAGCCGGCGAGGGGCGGGATGCCGGCGATGGCGATCGAGCCGAGCAGCATCGTCCGGTACGTGTGCGGGATCTTCCTGGCCAGCCCGCCCATCTTGCGCATGTCCTGCTCGTCGTGGACCGCGTGGATCACCGAGCCTGAGCCGAGGAACAGGAGCCCCTTGAAGAAGCCGTGGGTCATCAGGTGGAAGATCGCCGCGGTGAACGCGCCGACCCCGAGCGCAGCGAACATGTAGCCGAGCTGGGACAGCGTCGAATAGGCCAGGACCCGCTTGATGTCGGTCTGGGTCATCGCGATCGTCGCAGCGAGGAGTGCGGTGAAGATGCCGATCGCGGCGACGACCGCCATCGACTCCGGGGCGCTGGCGAAGATCGGGTTCGTTCGGGCAACGAGGTACACGCCGGCATTGACCATCGTCGCGGCGTGGATCAGGGCCGACACCGGGGTCGGGCCCTCCATCGCGTCCGGCAGCCAGACGTGGAGCGGGAACTGGGCGCTCTTGCCCATCGCCCCGGCAAAGATCAACAGCGCGACGATCGAGATCGGGATGGCCGGATCGACGCCGTCGCCGAGCATCCGCGGGTTCGGGCCGAAGGTCGCGACCTGGCCGGTCAGGGCCGCGATCGCCTGGCGGATGTTCAGAGTTCCGGTGTTCACGAAGATCGCCATGATCCCGAGCGCGAATCCGACGTCGCCGACGCGGTTGACGATGAATGCTTTCTTAGCCGCGAGAGCGGCGCTCCGCTTGTGCTTCCAGAACCCGATCAGCAGATAGCTCGACAGCCCGACCAGCTCCCACGCGACGAACACGACGAGGAAGCTGTCGGCGAGGACGAGCAGGAGCATCGAGACCATGAACAAGTTGAGGTAGGCGAAGAACCGCCAGTAGCCCGGGTCATGGCCCATGTAGCCGATCGAGTAGACGTGGACGAGCAGGCCGATCGTGAGGACGACGATCAGCAGGCAGGCCGTCAGGTTGTCGACGAAGAACCCGACATCGACCACGAAGCCACCCTGGCTCGCGGCTCCCGACTGGATCCAGGTGTAGATCGTGTGGCCGTAGCCCTCGTGGCCGAACGGCGCAGAGCCGGTGAGCGAGCCGACGGCCGCCGCCATCCCGATGACCCAGGCAAGCCCGACCGCGCCGACCGGAACGAGATGGGCCCGCTTGCCCAGCCGCCGTCCGGCGACCGCGGTGAACAGAAAGCCCGCCAGAGGCAGGAGGACGATGACCGGGACCAGCATGTCCCACGCGCCACCGGCGATCGCGCCGGCCTCGCCCTCGGTCGTCGCCGCGAACAGGGTCGCAAGGGGCGCCGTGAAGGGCGCCGCGAGCCCCACGCCGATCACTGCGACATCGCGTCGTACTCGTCGACGAGCGGGGTCTTCTTGTTGCGGTAGATCGCCAGGATGATCGACAGGCCGACGGTCGCCTCACCGGCGGCGACGGCCATCACGAGCAGGGCGATGACCGAGCCGTTCGCCGCGAGCGTCGGGATGAACGAGGCGAAGGCCACGATCGAGAGGTTGACGGCGTTGAGCATCAGCTCGATCGCCATCAGCATGCTGATCGCGTTGCGCCGGGCAAGGAACCCGAACATCCCGATCGTGAACAGAATTCCGGCCAGGATCAGGTAGGCGTTCAGCGAGCGCGAGCCGCCCGAGGCCAGCCCGATCAGGCCGAGACCCACGACGAACGCCCCCGTCAGCATCGACCCGACGATGACCCGGATCATTCGGACTCGTCCTTCGCCGAGCGGTCGCGCTTGGCGAGGAACACGCCGCCGATCACCGCCGCGAGCAGCAGCACGCCGACGACCTCGAACGGCAGAACCCATGTCGAGAACAGGGCCCTGGCGACGTCAGTTGTGTCGGTGTGACCGCGGTTCGGCCCGCCGCCCCAGGTCGTGGACACGACGGCGAGCAGGGTCACGACCAGGAAGACGATCGCGGCGACAGCGGCCGGGACGGCCTGCGTCTGGAACGCCAGACGGGTCGAGGCGGACTTGGTCTGGGTGAGCATGATCGCGAACAGGACGAGGACGCTGATCGCCCCGATGTAGACGAGGACCTGGGCGGCCGCGACCAGCGGCGCGCCGGCCATCACGTAGATCCCGGCCAGTGCGCCGAAGCAGACCATCATCGCCAGCCCGCAGCGGATGATGTCCTTCATCAGGACGACCGCCAGGCCAAAGGTGAGCATCGTGCCGGCCAGGAGGACGAACAGGGCGTCGTCCCAGGGAATGCCGGTGAACGGGATCGTCGGACCGATCTCCACGGGGCCCTTCGCCGCTCGCTCAGCCGTGCCCGTGGCCGGCGTGATCGCCGCCAGCACCGCCTGGGCCGCCGCCCGCGGTCAGGGC
>JACDAH010000259.1 GCA_013695505.1 Chloroflexota bacterium
GCGCCGGTTCGAGCGACTCCGTCGCCGGCTACGACGCGTCCGGCAATCCAGTCGGGAGCAGTGGCAGCCAGATCGACGGCCAGGCCTCCTCCGCTCCCGACCGCTCTGCGCCCGCCTCGGCCCAATCGGGCGGCTCGGTCACCGGTGGCGGCATCCCCGCTGGATGCCCGAAGGCGCAGCCTCCGGCGGCCCCGGCGGGCCAGACGAAGATCGTCACGATCGACACGCCGAAGGGCGCGATCGAGGTCACTTTGACCGCCGACCTGTCGCCGATCGCGGTGGGCAACTTCCTCGCTTTGGCTTCGTGCGGCTACTACGACACCGTGGTGTTCCATCGGGTCGTGCCGGACTTCGTCATCCAGGGCGGCGACGGGCAGTTCGCGCGCCAGGCGACCTACGACGCGACCCGAGCGGGGACCGGCGGACCCGGCTACGAGATCCAGGACGAGCCGGTCACCACCCTGTACGGCCGGGGTACGGTGGCGATGGCCCGGACGGCAGCGCCCAACTCGGTCGGATCGCAATTCTTCATCGTCCTGTCCGACAGCGCTCGCGACGCGCTGGCGAGCGCGAATACCTACCAGATCATCGGCGCGGTCACGAAAGGCATGGAGACCGCCGACGCGATCGCCGCTGCCGCAGCCGGCGTCGAGAACCCGGCCGCCCCGATCCCGATGACCAAGGTCACCGCCGCCCCATGATCCGTTCCACCGATGTGGCAGACGTCCTGCCGAGCAGCGAGGAGACCCTCCGATGACCAGCCTGACCATCGCCACCGAGAAGGGCGACATCGACGTCGACCTGTTCACGAGTGATGCGCCGAAGACCGCCCAGAACTTCGTCGACCTCGCGAAGAAGGGCTTCTACGACGACGTCATCTTCCACCGGGTGATCCCGGGGTTCATGATCCAGGGCGGTGACGGCGAGCACGGCAAGAAGGCCTCCCTCAACACCGGCCGCGTCGGGACCGGCGGGCCGGGCTACAAGTTCGCCGACGAGCCCGTCAGGGCCAGCTACGTCCGCGGCACCCTGGCGATGGCCAACTCCGGGCCGAACACCAACGGCTCGCAGTTCTTCATCATGCACGCCGACTACGGCCTGCCGAAGAACTACACGATCTTCGGCCAGGTGACCAAAGGGATGGAGGTCGTCGACGCGATCGTGTCCGCGCCGCGCAACTCGCGCGACCTGCCGGACGAGCCGGTGGCGATCACGGGCATCACCGTTCACGAGGAGTGACGCCGGATCCACGCTCAGCGGACCGTCCTTTCCGAGCGATCGTTACGCGGACGCAACGAACGTTAAGGAATTTACATCGCGACTCGCATCAAAACTCTTGGCTTTCCGAGGGGCACCGGGTAGCATGACGACTGCGCTGCTTGTCAGCCAAAGCTGCCCCAGAACCAAGGTCATGGGTAGGTAGGGTCAGGGTAGTCGGTGCAGCCGACGTGATAGATGCCCTTGGCGCGTGGCGGGTGTCCGGTTCGCCGGACTTTCACCGGGACAGCATCGAGGCCGGCTCCTTCGGGAGCCGGCCTCGAACTATCTCCGCGGGCGGTTCGGCGAAGCCCGTACTGCCCCGGATCAGGCTGGCTGATCAAGATCGCCTTGGGCACGCGCGGCCACCGCGCCAGACAGGCCGCATACGTCCGGAAGAGCACGTGGCCGCGCTCGCCGAGACGCGATTTGATCAGCCACTCAATCGTCAGGTGCGAGACGGCCTCGACCACCCGGTGGAACGCGTGAGTCCTGCGGTTGCTCTCCCCGCGGGGTCAGCCAGCCGGCGGGTAGAAGCCGGTCACCGTGTAGGCGTTGCCACTGATCGCACCGATGTACGTGCACGTCACGATCGACGCTCCGGAGAAGCCCTGGAGCCCGCGCTGGATCGTCCCGCTCTGGTTGTCCGGCGTGACGTACGCGATCTGCTTCCAGATGAAGAGCTGGCCGCCGTCGAGATGGAACGCCGACGGGCCGCCGTTGAACGACGCGTTCCAGACATGCCCGTCGTCGCAGGTCAGGACGAAGTGGAGGGTCTGGTCGTTGGCCGGATGGGCGAGTGCCGCGCCGCCGGTCAGGCCGGTGTGGGTCAGGGC
>JACDAH010000302.1 GCA_013695505.1 Chloroflexota bacterium
CCGCCATCGTGTGGCGCTTGAGGTCGTCCTTGATTCGATGACACAACTCGACGATCTCCGGCCGTTTCTTGAGCAGCGGCAGGACCGCCACCTTGTACGGCGCGAGCTCGGGATGGAGGGCCAGTGAGACACGGGTCTCGCCGCGGACCTCTTCCTCGCGATAGGCGTCGATCAGGAACGTGAACGCGGCCCGGTCGGCGCCGGCCGCCGTCTCGACGACCCACGGGATGAAATGCTCGTCGGCCGCCTGGTCGAAGTACTCGAGGTTCTCGCCGCTGGCCTTCGCGTGCGAGCCGAGATCGAAGTCGCCCCGGTTGTGGACGCCCTCGAGCTCCTTCCAGCCGAAGGGAAAGCGGTACTCGACATCGATCGCCTTCTTCGCGTAGTGAGCGAGCTCGTCGGGGGCGTGCTCGCGGAACCGGAGGCGCGACGGGGTGACGCCGTAGCGCTCGTACCAGGCGCGGCGCCTGGGCAGCCACTCCTCGAACGCGGCGGCGGCAGGCTCGCCCGGACGGACGAAGTACTGCATCTCCATCTGCTCGAACTCGCGCATCCGGAAGACGAAGTTGCCGGGACTGATCTCGTTCCGGAATGACTTCCCGATCTGGGCGATCCCGAACGGGATCTTCTTGCGCGAGCTCTGCTGGACGTTCTTGAAGTTGACGTACGAGCCCTGCGCGGTCTCGGGCCTGAAGTACACGACCGAGGCGTCGTCCTCGACGGGACCCATGTGCGAGCTGAACATCAGGTTGAACCGACGCGGCGCGCCGAGCTGGCGCAGGCCGTCAAACGGGCACACGAGGTTCAGCCGGGCCACGACCTCGGGGTCCATCAATTCCGTGGCCGACAGGCCGTCGGCGCCGGGCAGCTCGTCGAGCCGATAGCGCCGGCCGCAGTTCCCGCATTCGACGAGCGGGTCGCTGAACGATCCGACGTGGCCCGATGTGACCCAGACCTTGGGATGCATGAGGATCCCGGCGTCGAGCCCCACGATGTCGTCGTGCTCCTGGACCATCGCCCGCCACCACGCCCGCTTGACGTTGTTCTTCAGCTCCACCCCGAGCGGCCCGTAGTCCCACACGGCGTTGATCCCGCCATAGATCTCGGACGACGGAAAGACGAAGCCGCGGCGCTTGGAGAGCGAGACGATCGTCTCGAGGCTCGCGAGGGCGGGCGCGACATCATCCGGGTTGCTGATCGTGGGGGTGTCTGTCACGGGATCTCCTTGGCGCCGGGCCTGGCATGGCCGGTCGCGAGCGGGTTGGTCGCGAGATGCTAGCAAACGCGCCCGAGCTGCGGCGTTCCGTGCCCCGTTCGTTGAACGATCCAGTGCGACGTCGCGACTCGTCCATCGGCGCGATCTTCGGGTCGATCGGCCACGATACGGTCGAAATCCGCTCTCCGGGCGAGCGATCGCGACGAAGGCGGCGGTTTCCGGATGCCGAACGTGCTCGATCCGGTCGTCTGACGAGCATCGGGGCGTCGAGGGAGAGCCCGGCGGAGACCGATCAGCCCGAGACTTCGGCGGCGACCTCGTCGGGCAGGTCGACCGGCTCGCCGGTGTACGCCGCCGCCTGGAGCGTGAAGAGCTGGGCGTAGCGCCCGCCGAGCGCCATCAGTTCGGCATGGGTCCCCTGCTCGACGAGCCGCCCATGTTCGAGGAACAGGATCCGGTCGGCCTGCCGCACGGTCGAGAACCGATGTGAGATGTAGATCGCGGTTCGGCCGCGCGCCAACGAGCGCAAGCGCGCGAACAGCTCGAATTCCGCCTGCGCGTCGAGGGCTGACGTCGGCTCGTCCAGGAGCAGGATCCGAGCGTCGCGCATGAACGCCCGCCCGAGCGCGATCTTCTGCCACTCGCCACCGGACAGCTCGACGCCGCCGTCGAACCACTTGCCGAGCGGGGTGTCCCAGCCATCCGGCAGGCGGTCGAGGAGGCTGTCGGCGCCGCCCTTGATCGCCGCGGCTTCGATCGCCTCGCGGTCCTCCAGGTTCCCGAGCTCGCCCAGCCCGATATTCTCTGCCGCGCTCGCCTGGTAGGTGACGTAGTCCTGGAACATCCCGCCGATCAGCTTCCGGACCGCGGCAGGCTCGAACTCCCGGAGGTCGACCCCATCGAGCAGGATCCGGCCCGCGGTCGGGTCGTAGAGGCGGGTCACGAGCTTGATCAGGGTCGACTTTCCCGCCCCGTTCCGCCCGACCACCGCCACCGTCTCGCCGGACGCGATCGTGAAGCTGACGTCGCTCACGGCGTCCTCCTCGCGACCCGGATAGCGGAAGGTGACGTGGTCGAAGACGAGCTCGCCGGGCGCAGTCGCGGGATCGAGGACGCGGGTCGGCGTGCCGTCGGCGGCCGCGCCGCGCCGCTCCGTCGCCACGGAGCCGTCGCCCGCCGTGCCCTCGATCCCGACCGGCGTCGCGAGCAGCTCGAACAGGTCGTTGAGATAGAGGTTGTTCTCGTACATCGATCCGAAGCCGGACAGGAGGCCCTGGACGGAAGACTGGACTGACGACGCCGCCTGGGTGAACAGCGTCAGGTCGCCGAGCGTCAGCTTGCCGGCGATCGCCTGGAGCGCGACATAGAGGTAGGTCAGCGAGCCGGCCAGGGTCGTGATCGTCGACCAGATGAAGCCCGCGAAATAGCGGGTGACGACGAGTCCGCGCTGGCGGTCCTGGTACACGGTCGAGAGCTGCCGGAATCGGTCGATGAAGTACGGCCCGAGCCCGAAGAGCTTCACCTCCTTGGCGTAGGTGTCGGTGGTCACGAGGGTCGTGAGGTAGTCCATCCGGCGCCGGAGCGGTGACGCCCAGCGGGCGAAGCTGTACCCGCGCCAGCCGTAGCGTGTGTCGGCGATGAACGCCGGGATCGGGGCCACGAGGGCGACGAGGGCGAGGAGCGGACTCAGCGCGATCAACAAGGCGATCATCGAGACGAAGGCGATCGCGGTCTGGATCAGCCCGAACACACCGCTGACCATGAACAGGGGCCGGCTGCTCGCCCCCTGCTGGGCGCGTCGGAGGAGGTCGTACGAGGTCGAGTCCTC
>JACDAH010000319.1 GCA_013695505.1 Chloroflexota bacterium
CCGTCGAGCAGGCTGAACTCCGAGTGGACGTGGAGGTGGGTGAAGTCGTTCGGCGCCAGGGTCGTCACGGGGGTCCCATGGTAGCGGCTCGTTCCTCCGGGCCGACGGCGCGGCCCCTGGGGGGGCGGGTCACGGGTCTCGTGAGGGTTTACGCTGCCGCGAACCCCATGTGGCCATCAGATGGGAGACAGGACGTCGTGGTCGATTTCGGGATCCAGCTCTCCGCGCCGTCGGCCGAGGAAATGGGCGACCGCCATGCCTACTACCGCGACCTCCTGAGTCGGGGTCATGGCGCATTCTCTTCGGCCTGGGTCTCCGACCACCTCATGAATGGCGAACGGCCGATCCTCGAGGCCTGGACGACCCTTGCCTATCTCGCCGCCGAATTCCCTGGCTTCACCTTCGGGAACACGGTCCTCAGCCAGAGCTACCGCAACCCCGCGTTGCTCGCCAAGATGGCCGCCACGCTCCAATACCTGACCGAAGGGCGCCTCGTGCTCGGGATCGGCGCCGGCTGGCAGGCCGACGAGTACGACGCCTACGGTTACCCGTATCCGAGTGCCGGGACGCGGGTCGAACAGTTGAGCGAGGCGATCGATGTGCTCCGGGCCATGTGGACCCAGTCACCGGCCAATTACGAGGGGCAGCACTACCACGTCCGGAACGCGTACTGCGAACCTCGACCGGCGAGGCCGATCCCGATCCTTGTCGGCGGGCGACGGCCGAAGCTCATGCGGGTCGCTGCAGCGAAGGCCGACATCTGGCAATGGGACGGCCCGATCGAGCGATTCCGGGTCCCTCACGACCTCCTGGTCCAGGCCTGTGCCAGCATCAGCCGCGACCTCTCGGCCGTCCGTCTCTCGACCGCCGGAGAGGTGTACTTCCCGCTCCATCCAGCCGACTTTCCCGAGCCGACGTTGAGCATCACCGACCTCGCACAGGATCCCTCAGGCAGTTTCGCCGAGGAGTTCGACTGGGTGATGGGCCCGACACCCGACGACGCGATCCGAGAACTCCAACCGCTGGTCGACCTCGGCGTCACGTTGGTCACGGTCTACTTTCGCGACCGACGGTCCCTCGACTTGTTCGCCCGGGAGGTCGTCCCGGCCTTTCGCTGAGAGCACCCGCGAGTCCGGGTCAGAGCCCGTGAGCAAACTCGCACCGATTGACAGGTGCAGCTGGGGTGAAGTCGTTCCGCGCCAGGGTCGTCAAGGGGATCCCATGGTCGCGGCTCGTTCCTCCGGGCCGATGGGCTGCCGATGCGAAGCTGGGGGTCCCGAAATCATCGGGAATTTAAGGTCGAGGTCGTCGAGTCCGGCGGGCGGTCCCTCTGCAGGTCGCGGACCAGATACACGACTTCGCCACGATCATCGGTGACGCTGTGATGTCTGCGGAAGCCGACCTTCTCGAGCACCCGCAACGACGGCGCGTTCCACGCCCCGACGGTCGACCACAGACGGCGTCGACCCGTCGCGACAGCGGCAACCACGAGCGCTTGTGCCGCTTCCGTCGCATAGCCGTGACCGTGGAACCGCTGAAGTAGCTCGAAGGCGACCTCCGGTTCGTCCAAACTGGCACGGCCCACGATGAGCGCGCAATAGCCGATCGTGTCGCCCTCCGCGCGACGACAGATCGCGAGAGCACCGATGCCGGTCTCTATCGTCAGATCCCGAAATCGCGCCAGGCGCGCCCGAGAGTCCTCGAGTGTCGGGAAGTCCTCCCCACGTTCACCGACGAGCTCGCGGTACCACCCGGCGTCGCGCTCGTCTCTGATCCGAAGCGTGAGCCTCTCGGTCTCGATGACGAGCGCCATCGGTTTCCAGGTCACCGGTCCACGATACCTGTCTCCAGCTCGACGTCTGCGCAAGAACCGCGGTGGGCGACGCACGAGCAAACTCGGAGCTATTGACGGGTGGAGCTGGGTGAAGTCGTTCGGCGTCAGAGTCGTCACTGGGGTCCCATGGCAGCCCGGCCGGAGACCGCCGAGCCGGGCCCATGTCGACTCCGCGAGCGCGTCGACGGGCGGCCGGCGATGCGCCGCCCCTCAGATCGAGCCTGAGAACGCCTTGCAGGGCGACGGCGACACACCGGACGGCACCGGAAGCGAGGCCGCGCCCTGGAGCGTCCCCGCCCAGGCCGCGACGCCTCCGGCCTGCTCGAAGGCCGCCTGCGGATCGACGGACGCCCCGCCTGCGACGGCCCGCTTGGCGGTTGTCAGCGCCTCGAAGGCAACGAGGAGGCGATCCATGTGGGCCATCGCGACAGAGCCTGGCTGCCAGCGAGCGGCGGCCGCAGCCTGGACGCGACCCGCCTCGAGCTCCGCGATCATGGCCGCGGCGGCCCGATCCGCAGCGACGGCGTCGTGTGCCTTGACCGCGTCGTCGAGCGCCTTGCTCATGACCGACGGCGTCCCCGCGTCGGGATTCCCGACGGCCCGGATCAGCGACGTGAACGCGCCGCAGAACGCGGTGCTGAACTCCCCGTAGGTCGCGGGCGGGGCGGATTCGGAGGGGCCGGCGCTGGTGGATCCGGAGCCGCACGCGGCGAGGGCGAGGACCAGGAGTGAGACGGCGAACGGTTTGAGCTTCGCGAGATTCATGGGAATGGTTCCCTGCTTCAGAGACGGAGTCGTCCGAGGATCAAACGACGCCCGCTGGCTGGTGAACGCCTCGCGATCCTGGTCGTGACGCGATTGTCGGCCCGCCGACTATCGTTTCAAAGGTGGATGCACCCGACAACCGGAACCCGGCCGTGGCAGCCCCGGTCGACTTCGACGAGGTGATCGACGACGTGATCGATGACCTGCCGAAGGCCTTCCTCGCCCGCCTTCAGTCGGTCGCGATCGTCGTCGAGGAGGAAGCGACGGCGGACCAGCTCGCCTCGGTCCGAGCTCAGGGCCTGTTCGGGCTCTATCAGGGCGTGCCGCGAACCCGGTTCGGTGCCGACAATGTCGCGCTTCCCAGCAAGATCACCCTCTTCAGAGGACCGTTGACACGAGCCCACCGAACCCCGGAGCGGCTGATCCGGGCGATCGAGGACACGCTCCTCCACGAGATCGCCCACCACTTCGGGATCGACGACGATCGTCTCGACGCGATCCGCGTCGAGGGCCGAGCGAACCGGATCGGCAGCGCCGACCCGGATGAAGCCCGGAGCTGAGCGTCCACCCGAGGCAGGTCTCTACCAGTCCCAAGGCAGATCGCTGACCATCGTCCTGGCCCCTTGGTGTCGCCGGGCACCACCTGGACGACGATCAGGCGGTGCGGTCCGGTGGGGTCCGGTGGGGTCGCGTGCCCTGTGTGTCGAATGGACGACGAAAAATAGGGGTACCTGAGTACTAGACGGGTCCCATGCCGAGCCCGATGATGCGCGGGACGTCTCAGGGGGACGCCTTCGCCCTGTTTCGGGGACTTGGGGAATATCAGGGGAGCAGAACATGCGGAAATCGATGAAATATCGCTCGGTTGGCTGGTTGGCTGTGGCCGGCCTGGTCGCCGGCGCCCTCGTCGGGCCGACGGCCGGCATCGCCTCGGCCGCCCCACTCAACGGCGCGATCTGGACGTCCCTGGAGGACGGCTCGAGCGTCAACGCCAACATCTACGACGCCAAGGAAGACGTCTACCTCAACGGCGGCCCGCAGAACTGCGGGAACGGCAATGGCCTGCCGGACGGTGACTACTACTTCCAGGTCACCGACCCGAGCGGGGCCGACCTCCTCTCGACCGACGCGATCAAGTTCCGCCAGGTCCAGGTCGTCAACGGCGTCATCGACGGCGTCTCGGGCGACGGCAACCATCTCGAGGGGACCACGGGCTGCAACGGCGGCACGCCGGTCCAGCTGATGCCGTTCGACGACACGCCCAACAACGGCGGCGAGTACAGCCTCGACCTGGCCCCGATCGCCGCGGTCGCCGCGTGCGACGGCTTCGACGAGAACCTTCCGTTCAACTTCCTCGACTGCAACACCGAGTCGAAGAACGACAACTTCAAGGTCCGCCAGGCCGAGCCCACGCC
>JACDAH010000337.1 GCA_013695505.1 Chloroflexota bacterium
ACCCTCTGGTGACGACGTCGAGGAGAGGAGCGCGCCAAGGGACCATTCGACCCGATGGAGATCGCGGCGTCCGTATCGCGTATCAATGTCAAACGGGCCCGGCAAGGACCTCGGCGACCAGCGTCACGATTTCTGCTCCGGAAAACGGTTTCGCCAGAATCCTGGTGGCGCCGAGCTTCTGCGCCACGTTAAGATAATCGTCGGCTCTCCCGATGCCGCCGCCGGAGATCGCAATAATCTTGACGTCCGAATCATGCGCGCGAAGCGCCCGGATCGTATCGAGGCCTTCTTTGTCGGGCATGACGATGTCGGTGATGACCAGATCGCGCCGCTGTCGATGATACGCCTGCAAGGCGACCGTCCCGTTCGCAGCGTCCTCGACGTCGTATCCCGCGCGCACTAATGTCTGGTGCAAGACATTGCGCAGCAAGTCATCGTCGTCGACGAGGAGGATAGTCGGCATTCACGACCTCTAAGCCCGACCACTGCAGCATCGAACAGGACCCAGGGCAGCCTGTTCAAAACGGGACAGCCTGATCCGGCTCGAGACTGCCATAGTACAACAGGAGCGGCATTCGGATCCCAAGGCGGCCGAATCGTACGAGGTCCCAGGGTTCCGACAGCCGCGTTGCCGTTGAGTGGGGCCTTTGCCGTCTTTTGTCTGGAGATTTATGCCAGAGGAGCCTGATGTCGCCTACACACTGGACGCGTCCGATGCCATCATCGCGGTGAACGATGCCTGGGTCGCGTTTGCCGCGGCCAATGACGGTGTGCCGCTGCTTGCACCGGCAATCCTGGGTCGCTCGCTGTGGGACTTCATCGCCGACCGTACAACCATCCTGCTCTACCGGCGCATCTTCGAGAGGGTCCGTGAGGGCATCAGTCCGGTGCGGTTCACCTTTCGATGCGACGCCCCGGCATTGCGGCGTCTGCTCGAGATGTCCATCGTGATGCAACCGGAGGGCGCACTGCAAGTGGTCGTCCGGTCCGTGCGTGTCGAGGACCGGCCCGCGGTGCTGCTGCTCGATCCCGCCGAAAAGCGCTCGGATGCCGTGCTGCGAATGTGCGGCTGGTGCAAGCGCATCCCCGATCCGGACGGCCGATGGATGGAGATCGAAGCGGCGCTGCCCCTCCTGGCGCTGTTCGACCAGACCGCGTTGCCTGCGATCAGTCATGGGATCTGCGAGGAGTGCCACCGGGTGATGATGGAAGCGGCCGACGACCCGGTGTCTGCGGCCTCCGGTCGCATCGGTGTCGGCGCATTGCCCGTCGGAATAGTGAACGCCAGCGCGGTCACCAATGCAGTCGAGATCCCTCCCTGACCACCGGCATGACCGGAGGTCACCAGCTTGGCCGGAGGGCTTCGATGGTGCGCCCCATGGACACCGGTATACTTCGTGGCACGCCGGCTACCGGCTCATTCCCGGAGGACGAGATGTCTGACGCATCAACGAACACCTTGCACGGCATCAGCACGATGCCGAGCCTCACCGTCAACGATCTGCAGCAGAGCCTGGCGTTCTTCGCCGGCCTGGGCTTCGAGGTCGAAGACCGCTGGGAGGACAAGGGCGTGCTGCTCGGCGCGATGCTCAAAGGCGGCAACGTCCGGCTCGGACTCAGCCAGGACGACGGCAAGAAGGGCCGGGACCGTGTCAAGGGCCTCGGGGTGCGGCTGTACATCGAGGCCTCGGACAACATCGACGAGATCGCCGCCCGCGCGAAGGCGGCCGGGATTGCTCTGACTCAGGAACCGCACGACACGCCATGGGGAACTCGTGCATTCGATGTCACGGAGCCCAGCGGCTTCGTGCTCACGATTGCCTCGCCGTCCACTCGATGACGCCCGGCCAGGGCCCTGCTTTCAGCTCTCGACGGCCTTGATTCAGGCCAGCAGTTCGGTACCATAGGCCCATGGCCAACGTCGTCGTCATGGGATTGGTGACAGTGATGCTAATCACCTCCGCTCAGGGTCAGCCTGCCGCGCCGGTGCGGACGGTGCCGGCGGTCGATCTCGACCGCTACCTTGGCGACTGGTTCGAGATCGCGCGCTTTCCCAACAAGTTCCAGAATCAATGTGCCGGCGACGTCGTCGCCAGCTACGCCAAACGCCCGGATGGACGGATCAGCGTCGTCAACCGCTGCCGGACCAGCGACGGTGGACGCACCGAAGCGGAGGGGGTGGCGCGGGTCGAGGACACCGTCACGTCGTCGAAGCTGAAAGTGCGTTTCGCTCCGGCGTGGCTGTCGTTCCTGCCGATGGTCTGGGGCGACTACTGGATCATCGGCCTCGCCGCCGACTATTCCTGGGCCGTGGTCGCGTCGCCGGACCGAGAGTTCCTGTGGATC
>JACDAH010000345.1 GCA_013695505.1 Chloroflexota bacterium
TCAGCGGCAGCCGGGCCTCGACGAGGATCCAGGCAAGGGCCGCAAGCTCGGGGTCGAGGACGCCGTCGGCGATGAGCTCGACGATCGAGCGGCGCGGCGGCGCGCTTGCGGCACGGAGCAGGGCGAAAGGGTCGTCGGACACGGCGCGATGATGACAGGGGCTGGCGATTCGGCGGCTACGATGCCGGCATGGCCCGATCACCGAAGGTCGCGTTGAACCAAATGATCGTTGCGCGACTGCGCGACACGCACACGAAGGCCCGCGTTGCGGAGCTCCTTCGCGATGATCTGCCACGCGAAGCAGAGGCGGAGATCGGCCTGCATAAGGACAGCCAACTGGCGGCCGCTCTTGCGGAGACGTCGCACCTTGTTGCAGTGCCGTCGGCACCGGATCTTGCCGGCAGCTCCGCCGACAATGTCTAGACGATTGAGCGCGGTCACGGCCGGTCGCACCGCTCGAACCCGTGCCGGCCGCCGATCAGTCCGCTAGTGCACGTCGCGGGCACCTCCTACGCGGTGGGCGTCTGCAACGCCCATCCGGGTGTACTGACTGGGGCTCCCATCTTCTGCTCGCGACCGGCCCGTCTCGTCACTAGACGATCGGATCGCGCTCCTCGCTCGAGGTGTCCGGCGGTGGCGGCGGCCGATGGCCGGCCGCGTGCTCGCGCGTCGCGTACTGGTAGGCGTTGTCGCAGAAGGCCGGATCGCGCCGCAGATCGTGGAGACCTGCGGCTCCGCCGTCATACGACTCGACCCATCGGAGGTCCGCCCGTGGGATGCCGACTCCGTCCAGACGTTCGATCGTGGCGGCCTTGCGGGCGGCGAAGATGCGCTCGGAGTCGGGACGGTGGCCCATAGGATCCTGGTACGACCAGGGATTGACACCTTGCCCGGCGCGGCAGCTCAAACGGTGGGCTGACAATATGACCTATCGACAAGCGGAAAGCCGCGCACCACGAATGAGGACCTTCGGCTCATGCACGGTGAGTCTGCGACCAGGATCCTGCCGATGCTCTCGCTACGGGATGCAGCGCGAGCGGTCGACTTTTATCACAGGGCGTTCGGCGCAAAAGAGCTCTCGCGCGTTACGACCCCAGAAGGCAGGATCGTGGCGCTGCTTGCGATCGAGGACGCCGAGTTCGGCGTTGTCGACGAGGCCCCCGCGGTGGGGAACTTTAGCCCCGACACGCTGGGCGGTACGTCGGTCCGGATCAGCCTCTACGTGGCGGACCCGGACGCGGTGGCGCAACAGGCAGTTGACGCCGGTGCCGAGCTGATCTTTCCCGTGGAAGACCAACCATACGGCCTGCGTCAGGGACGACTTCGGGATCCCTTCGGACATCACTGGCTGATCGGACGACCCCTCGTCGATTCGCCATCCACAGCGTAGGCTCGGAAACATTCGGCCCGGACGCGGAGGGCTGCGTTCGGGCCGAACGTCGCGGTCTTGGAGTTCGGCTTGTCTTCGGAGCCGCCCGTTACTTGGCCGGGTTGAAGTGGCCGCAGGTCACACCCGCGTCGTGCGAGTGCGAGACCCGCTCGTGTGCCTTGACGCCAGAAGGGATCACCGTGTGCGCGGTGGCCGAGCCAGCGTTGCACGCGGCGTCGGCCAGTTGCTGTCGACCGGCAAGGACCGTGCCTGGGAACAGCAAGAACGATGCAGCGGTGCCAATGAGAATCGCGCGACGGAGCATGGCATTCCTTGCGCCACAGACCGCTCAGTGGTTCTCGGCGACCAAGTAGATGGCCATCACGATAATGAGCGTTCCCGACAACACCGCGACGAGACCGTTGAGGACGGGAATCGCGAGCTCGACAACTGCGTGGACTCGACCGTCGCGCCAGCCTAGGTCGAAGCGGGCTACCGGCAGGACCCGCGATCGGAGGCCTCGTGCCTCGCACCGCAGTCAACAACGTCCCCGAACACCACAACTAGGGGGCGTAACTCGACAGTGGTGTAAGCGGCGCCCGTGATCGCCTGGCGATCGGCCTCGAAGGAAGTCTCTCTCCGATAACCCGCGAATAGGCGGCCCCGCCTAGGGTCACCACGGCTCGCCGCTCCAGGTGCCGACCGTCGATCACGTTCCGCGAACGACGTCCAGGCTGAGTCGCTGGCGTGTTGCTTGCCAACATAACGTTTACGCTGGTGCATGTTCTGGCGATTGCGATCGAAGGACTGGTCATTCGCGAACGCAGGGGAGATCCGCAAGGGCTTCCGCCAGATCGTCGACGAAGGACGCGACCCGGCGCCCGGCCTCCTCGCCTACGCGGACGGCCGCGCGGTCGGCTGGGTGAGCGTCGCTCCGCGCGAGGACTACGACCGCCTCACGAACTCCCGCGTCCGGCCAGGATCGACGACACGCCGGTCTGGTCGATCGTCTGCTTCGTCGTGTCGAAAACCGCCCGCGGCCAGGGTCTGACCAGCCGCCTGCTCGATGCGGCGATGGACTACGCCCGGGCCCACGGCGCGCCCGCCCTGGAGGCGTACCCGGTCGACGCGGGCGAGGGTCGAGTTCCGGCCGCCGTCGGCTACACCGGCCATCTCTCGACGTTCCGCGCCGCGGGGTTCCGCGTCGTCCATGAGATCGACTCGCCCCAGGCGACCGTCCGCCGGGTCATCGTCCGACGCGACGCGTGACCCCGGTGGGGCCGCCTGCCACCGCGACGGCCGCGCCCGCCGGCCGGGCCCCGAGGGACCGCGCAATCGGAGTTCAGCTCTCGGCTGGCCGGCGAACGTAGTTGGGGCGGTGATAGCCGACCTGGAAGCCGAGCCGGATCATGTTCCGGAAGGAGTGGTTCGGTTCCTCGGGGCTGTCCGGCCCGGTCTCGGTCGTCGCGAGGCGACAGCCAATCTCGCGAGCATCGGTGAGTCGCCGATGGAAGATCGCGGACTGCCCTCCCCGACCGCGGTGCGATTCGAGGGTCGCGCCGAATCCCAGCCAGGCGACGTCGCCCATCGTGTACAGGGCGCCCGCTGCGACGGCGGCCTCGCCGTCGAAGCCGAGGTAATGACGCCAGCCGGCACGACCGATCGTCTGCGGGATCATCGCCCGGTATCGGTCGTCGAACTCGAACGCGGTGTTGACGACGGCCGCGAAGTCGTCGCCTCGTTCCGCTCCGATGCCCTCGATGCGCAGGTCGGTGGGAGGCGCCGCGGGCAGCTCGTCCAGCGTCCGCCACAACTTCGGCCAGCGCCGGCTGACTGCGAACCCGCGAGCCTCGACCCATCCGACGAGCTCGGGCGGCCGGGCCTGCGGGGCGATGGCGATCACGGCGAGCGTTCGGTCGTGCTCGGCGTAGAACGCGACCACCTGGTCGAGGTCCGCTTCCGAGGCGGGGCGCTCGATCCCGAGGGCGATCGTCCGATTGAAGAACGAGTTCTCCTCCGCGCCCAAGGCCAGTGCCACCGCGCCGCCGATCTCGCGGGTCGCCAAGCCGAGCGGATTGCCCGGCATCCCCACGATCGCCGCCTCGAAGACGTCGCGCGTCGCCCACGCCTCGGCCAGTTCCAGCCACCGGCTGGTATCCGGATCGAGACCGGGGTCGTCCTGCGTGCGCGCATCCGTCGGGTTCGTCATGGCCGCTCCGTCCGCCGCTCCGTGGTTGGCAAGGGTGGCACACCGGGGCGCCAACGAGCGTGGCCGAGTCAGGAGTCGCGCGGCTCAACGCTCGCCGGTGGCCCGTTCCATGCGGCTCCCCAAGCGGGCACGAGGCGTCCGCGTGGCTTGCCCCACCTACGTCAACTGTCGCGGTGCCGACATCGTCATCCGCCGGGGTTGACGAGTGTCGATCGGGACGCCTAGACTGCCGACCGGCGCGGCGACCGCCACGCCACTCGACTTGCACAGTCTGGAGGGCTCCTCCGAATGATGAAGACGTTCCTCCTTTTCCGGCCTTCGACCGCGCCCGATGGCGCCGTCATCGGCGGGAGTTCTGTGCCCATCTCGAGTTAGCCTGAGGCGGTCGAACCGCCGGACGAGCCAACCACGAGCCGTGGGCCAGACGGGCCCCGGCTTTTTTGATGCCTCACGAGGCAGCCCGAGCCGTGGACCCACCCGATGCGCCGGAGGGCATCGAACTGGATCCGCGGATTTTTCGATTTGCGACGCGGATCCTCCCCGCCCTGGACGGCCCCGACCGGCCCACCAACCGGCCATGGACTGGCCCACCAACCAGCACCGCGCACCCTAGCCCAGGAGTCACGACCGTGACCGCCACCTTGATCCGACAACCGAAGACTGCCCGGACCGACGGCAGCACCGCGGCCGCCGCGGCCGCCGACCGCGCCGTGCCGGCCCTCCTCGTCGAGGGGGTGACGAAGCGCTTCGTCGTCGGGCGCAAGCGCAAGCC
>JACDAH010000363.1 GCA_013695505.1 Chloroflexota bacterium
CACGCCGACCGGGAGCGGGCCGACATAGCCCGCCGGGACCGTGATGCTGGCGTAGCCGGCGATGGCGGCCGGGCTCGAGCTGCCGACGAATGTCGAGAAGTCGCCGCCGAGGTCGCCGTTCACTGGATCGGTGAGCCATGCCGGGCCGTTGGTCGGCCCGATGATCGCGTCGAGGTCGTTCGCGGCCATCAGATCGTCGATCGCCGCCTGGGCGGTCGAGGTCGCCGACAGACGCGCCGCGGTGCAGTCGTCGCTGGCTCGGCCACCGGTCTCCTGGGCGAGCTCGAAGATCAGCGAATTCCAGGGGCCCTCGAGCGCCGGGTGGGCGTTGTTGAAGTCGATCAGGTCCTGGAGCGTCTTGGGATAGCTGGCGCCGGTGTACGTCTCGAGGTACGACGCGATGTCGGTCTTGAACTCGCAGAGGAGCGCCGCGAACTCCGGCCCGTAGGCAGGTTCGATCACGATCCTGGCCGGATCGACGATCGTCGCCCCCTGCGCCTCGAGGGTTGCCACGGTCGCGTTCATGATCGCGTCGACCTCGGGGCTGACCGCCGGGTCGTAGGTTCCCTCGCGCCAGACGCCGATCCGGGCGCCTTCCAGGGCGTGCGAGTCGAGGAACTGGGTGTAGTCGGTGAATGCGTGACCGGCCTGGGCGGCCGTGGCCGCGTCATTCGGGTCGACGCCGACCCCCGCCCCGAGCAGGACGGCGGCGTCGGTCACGTTGCGGGCCATCGGGCCTGCGGTGTCCTGATCGGCCGAGATCGGGATGACCCCAGCCCGGCTCCAGAGCCCGAGCGTCGGTTTGATCCCGACGATGCCGTTGGCGCCCGACGGGCACACGATCGAGCCGTCGGTCTCGGTGCCGACGCCGACGGTCGCGAGGTCGGCCGACACGGCGACGCCGGTACCGGAGCTCGAGCCGCACGGGTTCCGATCGAGGACGTAGGCCATGTTCGTCTGACCCCCGATCCCGCTCCAGCCGCTCGACGATGGCCCGGACCGGAAGTTGGCCCACTCCGACAGATTGGCTTTGGCGATGATGATCGCGCCGGCAGCCTTGAGTCGCTGGACGAGGAAGGCGTCGGACGGCGTGCTGCCGGCCAGCGCCCACGAGCCGGCGGTCGTCGGCATCCCCGTCGTGTCGACGTTGTCCTTGACGATGACCGGGATCCCGAGCAGGGGGCGATGGTCGCCGTGACGGCGCGCCGCGTCGGCCTTGCGCGCGTCGGCGAGCGCGGTCGGGCTGACCGTGATCACGGCGTGGAGCGTTGGATTGAGGCGTTTGATCCGGTGGACATAGAACTGCACGAGCTGGACCGAAGTCAGGCGATGGTGGTTCATCAAGGCCTGGAGCTGGGGGATCGTCGACGCATCGATGTCGATGCCGGCGACCTTCGTCGAGGTGGGCTGCGCGGCCGACGCGATGGGCACCGCCCCGCCGAACCCGCCGAGCAGGAGGGCAAGCAGGGTCGCGAGAACGAGGGAACGACGAAGCGGGCTGCTCATCGAGCGGGACCTCCACGGGATCGGGTGGGGCATTCGTGACCGGGGCGCGCGGACGCGGGGGGCCTGGGGGCTCACGTCCTATGGAACGCCCTGTGTCAAGGGGTGCTCTTCGTGCACCTCCCGAACGTGCGGATTGTTCCGGCTCGACACTGGCCGTGGCCGTTCGTCAGACGATCCAATCCGACCTGCCGGACGTCCCGCGCACGGTCATCGGGTCGATCCTGGTCGTTGAACGAGCAGGTCTGACGGATTCGGCCGGATTCGGTGGCCGCGGGGCTAGGCGGGTGGTCCGCCTCGTCACACTCGATCGTTGAATGAACGGAGTTGCCGGTTCTGCTCGTTCAGCGACCGGCGCACCCGGGGCGGACGCGACGCATCAGGTCAGTGGTCGGACTGGTCCTTGTCCTTGTCGCGGCGGAGCCAGCTCATCGGCCGGGAGATGGGCATGGTCTGGATCACCGAATCCGACCTGCCCGTCGGCTTGCCCGACGTGATCGCGACCGGCACCGACATGACGGGCTCGGCGGTGGGTTCGGACTGGGCGGCGTCGGCAGCGGCTCCGTCAGCTGCGGCTTCGCC
>JACDAH010000377.1 GCA_013695505.1 Chloroflexota bacterium
GAGGACGAGGTGGCTTCCACGCTCACACTAGCTGCTTACGCAGCGAGGGCGAGAGTCGACTGGCGGTTGCCAGGTACTTCGTTTTGCTGCCTGATTAACGAGGCCTGAGCAGCATCCTCGGCTCGCGTTCCCCGGTAGCCAAGCCCTGTCGAATCCACACATCCCCACAGGACCGAACGACCGTTCGGATTGCGGATTGTAGCGGCTGAGCGGCGATCGGCCAAGCGCGGAGTGGCCACCGCCGCCGCGCATCCGGCGGCCGGATCAAAACGCTATCAGCCTCGCGTGGCCACGCCGCGATCGTCGCACTGCCGAGCGATCGCCTGAGACGCCGCCCGCCAGGCGCCTTCAGGCGACGGTCAGCACGAAGACCTCGGTGGAGTCGGCCTTGCCCTTCAACGCCAGGTCCCGACGCTCGAGCCGGCTCGTGTCGAGAGCGCCGGCCCTCGCGGTCGGCCCGGCCACGAGGATCTCGCCGCCCGCGGCCGCTGACGCGAGACGGGCCGTCGTATTCACCACGTCGCCGAGAGCGGTCAGCGTCGTCACCGGCGGCGCGCCGAGGGATCCGACGAACGCGGTTCCGGTGCCGACACCCACCCCGATCGGCAGCCACGGTCCGTCTCGATCGGCGTGGCCTGTGCCGATGAGGAGCGCCCGGGCGGCTTCGACCGCTCGCGCCGCGTGCGCGTCGTGGGTCAGCGCCGGGATGAACAGCCCGACGACCTCGTCGCCCACGAACTTGTCGACGATGCCGTCGTGATCGACGAGAACGTGCGACGCCACGTCGTAGAAGCGGTGGAGCTGGCGCCGGAACTCGGTGGGACTGATCGACTCGGCCAGCGCCGTCGACCCCCGGACATCGGCGAACAGAAAGCTCGCCTCGATCTCCGCTCCGCCGTGGTAGGCCTCCAGCACCCGGAAGCAGGCGCCGCAGTACTCGGGGTTCTTCGTCCAGCGATCGCGCCCGACGAGGTGCATCAGGAAGCGACCCGGATTCCCGAACGGAGCGGCGCACATCTTGCACCGCGGAGATCCCGGCACGTGCTTGAGCCGCGCCCTGGTCCGGGCGTAGACCGGATCCGTCCCGTCGAGGATCCCCCGCCACATTCCCTCATTCGGGTTGGCGTCGTCGCCGCTCTTTTCGTTCGGCGTCACGCAGCGAGTGTAGTCCCGGTGACCGGCAGCGAACCGCCGGGCTCGTGTTCCTTCGCTACGATGCCGGGGTGCGACTGACGGGCTGGGAAGAGGACCGGCTGCTGGTGTTCGGTGCGGCCGAGCTGGCAAGGCGGCACCGCTCGAACGGGATCCTCCTGAATGCGCCCGAGGCGATCGCGTTGATCTGCGACGCCATGCTGGAGGCGGCCCGGGCCGGGGCCTCGTTCGCCGACGTCCGGGCGGCCGGTCTTGCCTCCGTCGCCCTCGAGGAGGTGATGGACGGCGTCCGCGAGCTCGTCGATGAGGTGCGTCTCGAAGTGCTTCTCGGCGACGGGACGCGGCTGATCGTGCTCGACGATCCGCTCGGCGGCGACCGTCCGCTGGCGGTCGATGGACCCGGGGCGATCGTCGCCGATCCGGCTGGCCCGACAGGGCCTCCGGCCGGCGCGGATGGCCGAGAGCGTCGGACGCTGACCGTCCGGAGCGAATCCCGGCGGTCGATCCGGGTCTCTTCGCATCAGCCGTTCGACCGGGTCAATGCTCGGCTTGTGTTCGATCGGGCAGCCGCGGCCGGTTTTCGGCTCCTCCTTCCGGCCGGCATGACCGAGGCGTGGGCCCCGGGCGAGACGAGGGAGGTCGAGCTCGTGCGGTACGCCGGCTCCGGCGGCGAAGCCGAAGGCGAAGACAACGTCCCCGCGGACCGCCGATGAGCCGCCGGCTCGATCCGGCGGAGCGGCTCGCCCGCTACGGCCCGACCGCCGGCGATCGGGTCCGGCTGGCGGATACGGATCTCTGGGTCCGGGTCGAGGAGGACCGCCAGGCGCCCGGCGATGAGCCGATCTGGGGCTACGCCAAGACGCTTCGCCCCCGAATGACGCAGGCAGGCCGCGCCACCGATTCAGAGCTCGATAGCGTGGTCGCCGGGGCGCTCGTCATCGATCCGACGATCGGGATCGTCAAGGCCGACATCGGGATCAAGGATGGCCGGGTGGTCGGGGTGGGGCGGGCGGGGAATCCGGCGATCAGCGACGGGATCGAGCTCGAGATCGGGCCGCACACCCAGCCGATCATGGCGTATGGGCTGATCGCCACCCCGGGCGCGGTCGACAGCCACGTCCATCTCATCAGCCGCGCCCTGATGCCCGCGGCACTGTCCGGTGGCGTGACGACGCTGATCACGGCGGGCTTCGAGGAGCCGCCGTGGGCGATGGAGCGGACGCTCCAGGCGATGACGGAATGGCCGCTCAACATCGGGATCCAGGCGTGCGCACGCTCCGAATCACCGGCCGATCTCGAGGCGCTCCTCTCGGCCGGCGCGGTCGGATTCAAGATCCACGAGGATTACGGCGCGGACCCGGAGCTGATCGACGCCACGCTCCGGTTCGCCGAGGCGGCCGGTGTCGCGGTCTCGCTCCACACCGACGGACTGCACGAGACCGCCGAGCTGGAGGACACGGTCGCCGCCATCGCGGGTCGGACGGTTCACGCGTACCACGTCGAGGGAACCGGGGGCGGCCACGTGCCGGATGTCCTGGGTCTGGTTCGCGAGCGGAACATCATCTGCTCATCGACGACCCCGACCTTGCCATATGGCCGCGCGACGGCGGCGGAGCACGTGGCAATGATCGTGCTGAACCATGGCGGGTCCATGGCGACCTCCGCGGATGTCGCGCTTGCCGCGGGTCGCGTCCACCCGGCGACGATGGCCGCCGAGGGCCCGCTCCACGACCTGGGCGC
>JACDAH010000379.1 GCA_013695505.1 Chloroflexota bacterium
GGCATGAATCTCGTCCGCGAGGGGCGGCTGGCGCCGCCCCGCGAGGGGCGGCTCGCGCCGCGCGAACGATGGTGGGCCGAGCCGCGGTCGGTCAGGCAGTCCGTTCGCGACGGAAGATGCCCACCGCGGCGAGGATCAGGGCCTCGAGCACGGTCCAGCCGATCAGGGCCAGGACCGCGGCGATGTCGAAGACCGAGCCGCCCGACTTCAGATTGTTGGTGTTCAGCATCCCCTCGAACGGCCCGACGAAGATCTGGCTCGTGTTCAGGATGAACGAGACGATGTCGTTGCCTTCACGGGCGTTCAGCAGGAGCAGAACGATCCGCAGGATGATGAACACCTGAACGATCCCGAACAGCAGGACGACGACTCGCCCGGCGAGCTCGCCACCGCTCGGAGTGGTGGTCACCCGACGCTCGACGACCCGTGAGCCCCCATAGCCGGGCGTGACGACCGCCGGATCGTCCTCGCGCACGACGCGCTCTTCGTAAGTCATGGCTCGATTGCCTCCCATACTGCCGCCGAAGCGGCGGGATGGCAGCGTCCGCCCCGGGTCATCACGGACCGACCGATGGGTCCGTCGGGCACCTTGCAGACCCATGTCGGTTCGGTGTCCTCACGAGGGAATCCCGCCGGGACGTGCTTTCGTGTCGGCCGCCTGGCGCCGCGTCCGCCGAGCCACGGCACGAGGCGCCGGACACGGAGCGGCGCCCGTCAGATCGACGGGCGCCGTCCTGCGAGCGTGAGCACGAAGGGCGTCAGTTGACCGGCGCGGTCTCCTTGCCGTTCGACTCGACCGCGTCGTCACCGATCTCCGCGACGTCGTCGGCCGCATCGTCGGGGCCGCCACCGGCGTTGCCTTCGACATCGAGCAGGTAGCCGATGCCCTGGAACGTCCGGATCCGGCCGGGCTCGCCGGGCTTTGCGCCGAGCTTTCGACGGACGCGACTGATCCAGACCCGCAGGTACTGGAGGTCATCGCGGTACTCCGGGCCCCAGACCTTGGTCAGCAGCTCGGTGTGGAGGACGACCTTGCCCGGGTGCGTGGCCAGATGCTGGAGGAGCAGCCACTCGGTTCGCGAAAGCTGGACGAGCTCGCCACCGCGCCGGACCATCCGCCGCTCGAGGTCGATCTCGACATCATCGAAGGCCACGACTCCGGCTCCCGGCTCGACGCCGGTTGATCGCCGGATGACCGCCCGGACGCGGGCCGCCAGCTCGTCGGGGTGGAAGGGCTTTGCGATGTAGTCGTCGGCGCCGAGGTCGAGGCCCTTGGCCTTGTCGGCGGTGGCGCCCTTTGCCGTGAGGAGGATGACCGGGACCGGGCGCTGCTCGCGGAGCTGGCGCATGACCTCGATCCCGTCGAGGTCCGGCATGACGATGTCGAGGAGGACGATATCCGGACGGATCTCCTCGGCCTTGGCGAGGGCATCCTCGCCGCCCGTCGCGGTGACGACCCGGAAGCCCTCTTCGCTCAGGGCGATCGAGACGAGCTTGGTGATCCGGGGCTCGTCATCTGCGACGAGGACCAGGGGCTGGGTTCCCACTCAACACCTCTCTTGGCAAGCGTGATGCGTGATGGCGACGGTCCGGCCCGGGATATGCGCGGCCGGCCGACCGGATTCGAGAATGGACGGCGGCGGGCCCGCAGGAGTGGTTTGTCGGCCGAGTGTGCCGGTCTGCTCGTTCCGCCCGTCCGGGCGCGACATTGCAGGACCGTTGCACGCGCATATCAATCCGGACAATTCGTGCTCGATCGCTCGCCGATCCCTGCCGGCCGGGGATCGATCGGCTACGCTGGCGATGATGAGCTTTGGCAGCGAGGACCTCCGACGGCTGGCCAGCGCGGCGGAGATCGAGATCGAGACGCAGGCCCCCGACGGGCCGGTCCATCGGACGACGGTCTGGGTGGTGGTCGACGGCGCAGATGCGTTTATCCGCTCCTATCGCGGACCGGACGCACGCTGGTACCGGGAGGCGCTGGCCAATCCGGGGGTCGCGATCGACGTCGACGGCCGGCGACTGACGGCGACGGCGATCCCGGCGACCGATCCGGACTCGATCGAGCGGACGTCGTCCGGCTTCCGCGCCAAATACCCGGGCGACCCGTCCACGACCGCGATGGTCGAGATGCATCACGATACGACCCTTCGCCTCGAGCCGACCTGAGCGGCCCGGCGACCAGAGCCCGTCACAGCCAACCTCCCGAGGCCCCGATGACCTTCGACGAATTCAAGCACCAGCTGCCGGACATCGATTCGGCAGAGACCCAGGAATGGCTCGACTCGTTCGACCAGATCGTCGAGCAGGAGGGCGAGAGCCGCGCCCGATTCCTCGTCTACAAGTTGCTCAAGCGGGCCCGCCAACTGCACGTCGGGTTGCCGCCGCTGACCCAGACCCGGTACATCAACACGATCAGCCCGGAGCAGGAGCCGTTCTTCCCGGGTGACGAGCAGATCGAGCACCGGATTCGCCGGATCGTCCGCTGGAACGCGGTCGCGATGGTCCTCAGGGCGAACACCCGGTTCAGCGGGATCGGCGGGCACCTCGCGACGTACGCCTCGGCGGCGTCGCTCTACGAGGTCGGATTCAATCATTTCTTCAAGGGCAAGGACGGCGACGCGGCCGGTGACCAGATCTTCTACCAGGGTCATGCCGCGCCCGGGATGTACGCACGGGCGTTCCTCGAAGGGCGCCTGACCGAGGGCCAGCTCGATCACTTCCGGCGCGAGACCGTGCCGGGTCAGGGCCTCAGCTCATACCCCCACCCGCGGCTCATGCCCGACTTCTGGGAGTTCCCCACGGTGTCGATGGGTCTCGGTCCGATCAGCGCGATCTACCAGGCCCGCTACAACCGCTACCTCCAGAACCGCGGCCTGCTCGACACGAGCCAGTCCCGTATCTGGGCGTTCCTCGGCGACGGCGAGACCGATGAACCCGAGTCGCTCGGGGCGCTCCACGTCGCCGCCCGCGAGGGCCTCGACAACCTGACGTTCGTCGTCAACTGCAACCTCCAGCGGCTCGACGGCCCGGTCCGCGGCAACGGCAAGATCATCCAGGAGCTCGAGGCGGTGTTCCGTGGCTCGGGCTGGAACGTGATCAAGGTCGTGTGGGCGCGCGAATGGGACGAGCTCCTCGCCCGCGACGTCGACGGCGTCCTCGTCGAGAAGATGAACAACACCCTCGACGGTGAGTTTCAGAAGTTCTCCGTCGCCGGCGGGGCGTACATCCGGGAGCACTTCTTCGGGCCCGATCCGCGCCTGCGGAAGCTCGTCGAGCACCTGTCCGACGACGATCTCGCCAAGCTCCGCCGGGGCGGCCACGACTATCGCAAGGTCTACGCGGCGTACAAGGCCGCGACGGAGTCGACCGGCGCCCCGACGGTGATCCTCGCCCACACGGTCAAAGGCTGGACGCTCGGGCCGGGGGTCGAGGCCCGCAACATCACCCACCAGGCGAAGAAGCTGTCCGAGGCGGAGCTGCGGGTCTTCCGCGACCGCCTCGAGCTGCCGATTCCCGACGCCAAGATCAAGGACGCGCCGTACTACCACCCCGGACCGCATTCCGAGGAGGTCGCGTATCTCCGCGAGCGTCGGAAGGCGCTCGGCGGGTCCCTCCCGAGCCGCGTGGTCCGGAGCAAGCCCTTGCCCAAGCCCGCCGCGAGCGTCGACCAGGAGTTCGCCGTGGGCTCCGACACCGCAGTGTCGACGACGATGGTTTTCACCCGCCTGCTGCGCAACCTGATCCGCGACAAGGAGCTTGGCTCGCGGATCGTGCCGATTATCCCCGACGAGGCCCGTACGTTCGGCATGGATCCGCTC
>JACDAH010000385.1 GCA_013695505.1 Chloroflexota bacterium
TCGTCGACGAGAGCGCCCAGGCGCTTCGCGGCGAGCGAAGCGATCAGCAGGTGCCCGAGGGCGTGGTTGCGGCCACGACCGGGTGGGCGGGGGACTCGTAGTGGCCCGCGGTCGCGCCCGGGTCGCGGTCAGCATCCTCGACGCCGATCATTCGAACATGGCGTACGCGATCCGGCGCGCTGAGCGCGAGGGCGCCGACCGGTTCCACATCGACGTCATGGACGGCCACTTCGTCCCGAATCTGACATTCGGACCGAGGATGATCAAGGGCATCCGGCCGCGGACCGAGCTGCCGCTCGACGCCCACCTGATGATCTCCGAACCCCTGGCGTACATGGACGAGTTCATCGCGGCCGGCTGTGATTCGATCACGTTCCACGTCGAGGTCGAGCCGGCCCAGATCGAGCCGGCGCTCCGGAAGATCAGGGCGGCTGGCCGGGCGCCGGGTCTGGCGGTCAAGCCGGCGACGCCGCTCTCCGCGCTCGAGCCGTACCGCGGCATGTTCGACATCGTCCTCGTCATGACCGTCGAGCCCGGGTTCGGCGGGCAGGAGTTCATGAAGGACGTCGCGGCCGAGAAGCTGCTGGCCGCCCGCTCGTACCTCACGCACAAGCCGGTCGAGGGCGAGGTCCATGTCGACGGCGGCGTGAACCGCGAATCAGCCGAGTTCGTCGGCGGGCTCGCCGTCGACATCCTGGTGGTCGGCTCGGTGCTCTGGATCAAGGGCCGCAACATGGGCCGCGAGATCCGTCTCGTCCGGGCACTCGCCGACGAGGGCTACCAGTACGGCCTCAACGACGGCAAGCCCCCGATCCCGCGCGACGCGATGGTGATGTTTGCCCAGCTCCCCAGGCACCTGGCCTGGAAGTTCATGGACGACATCGAGCAGGGCGGCATCCCTGCGATCCCGCTCCGCGGCTCGGGCCAGTTCAACCCGGACGGCGCGCGCGACTACGACCTGCTCGTGCCCGCCTCGGCGGAGGCGTTGACGACCGAACGGCATCGCGCCGATCGCGAGCGCTACCTCGGCGAGGCGGCCGCCTGGCGGACGGACTACATCGCGAAGAACGGGGTCAAGCCGCCCGAGACCCTGCGACCGGACCCGAACCGGCGGCGCGCGAACCGGCCGGCAAGCGACTCGCCCGCCGGCGACTCGCCCGCAGGGGAGCGTCCGGGTTCGTGAGGGCGCTCCTCCAGCGGACGAGCGGGGCGCGGGTCCGAGTCGACGACGTCGTGATCGCCGAGGTCGGGGCCGGCGTTGTCGTGTTTCTCGGGGTCGGGCCCGGTGACGACGAGTCGATCGCCGACGCGCTTGCCCGGCGGGTGACCGAGCTCCGGATGTTCGACGACGCGGACGGTCGGACGAACCTCTCGCTGACCGACATCGGCGGCGAAATCCTCGTCGTGAGTCAGTTCACCCTTTACGCCGATACCCGGCGCGGTCGCCGACCGGGCTTCACGGGAGCCGCCGTTCCAGAGCTCGCGGAGCGGCTGTACCTGCGCTTCGCCGAATCGCTCCGGGCGCTCGGCCTGACCGTGGCGACGGGCCGGTTCGGCTCGGTCATGGCGGTCGATCTCGTCAACGACGGGCCCTTCACGATCTGGCTCGATACCGACGATCGCTGAGCGCGCGGGCGCGTCCCGTGGTCCAGATCGTGGCCTACCGCGGATCCAAGATCGGGATGGCCCTGGGCGTCAACGGCGCCGGACGTTTCGATCGTCGTCGTCGCGCGGCGTAACCGTGCGGGAACCCCTCGAGCGGCCACGGGATTCGAGCGTACGGTGTTCGACGCGCCCTGGCCCAACAGATCGGGACCGGGATCGAGCTCCCTGCCCGGCCCCGCCGTGCGAGGAAGGCCGTTGGACGAGGCCGTCGCTACATGCCGGATGGCGTTCGGACCGGGCTCGGACGGCCAATTCCGCCTGAGCCGTTCGACGTGGCCCGAGCGCGAGCGGCCGCCGTCGGGACGGGAGGGGCCGACGCTCCGGACGTAAAAACGCCCGGCTCGGGGCCGGGCGTCGTAGTCCTGCCGGGCGCCGGTCGGTGGCGCCGCCCTGAGTCTGAAGGCTACTTGGCCGACTTCAGCGAGGTCCGCCGGCAGCGGGTGCAGACGAGGGACCTGGTCTCGTTGCCGTTGCTGTCACGGGTCGTGAACGGCTGGAGGTTTGGCTGGTAACGGCGGTGGGCGCGGACGCGGTTCATCCCCGACGACTGCGGGTTGAAGCCGCCCATCGAGACCTTGCCGCAGATCGCACAGGAGCGGGCCATGTTGTCCTCGGACTTCGGGTCGGGGTGGGTGTGTCGGGTGAGGGCCCGGGCGTGAGCACGCGGGCAAGCCCGGCTGTACGGCGCGGACGGGGCGGTATGATA